>CAYVRL010000309.1:0-3450 GCA_964454065.1 uncultured Planctomycetales bacterium
CAACCTGGAAGCGGAGGGGCGGGAGGAGTCCGGAGCGACGGAGCGAGGCCGGGACGCCGGGGGCAACACCAGTTCCTGTCCCTGGCGGATCGTGTACGGAGCCTGGATGCCATTCTGGACCGCGAGTTCTTTCCAGCGGGACTCCGATCCCAGTTCCCTTCGGGCGATGCGGCGCAGACTGTCTCCGTAACGAGCCCGGATCCTGCGCAGGACTCCCCCGGTCGAGGGGAGGGAGGCGGCCCCCTCCGCAGCGGGTCGTGGATCCAGGTCGATCGGCTCCGCGGATCCGAGCCCGGGACCGGAGACGGGGGCCGGCTCCTCGTTGATGTTCGGTCCCGGCCCACCGTCCAAGGGATGACGGGGCGAGGGACGCGCGAAGTCCACGGGGGACAGACGACGACTGGCAGGGGGAATCGGACGAACGGCCAGCAAGTCCTCGGTCTCCAGCGAGACCGCGGCCTCGACCGGAGAGGAAGGCGCCGAATGCGAACCGACGAACCAAGCGATGCCGGCCACCGCGAGAAGCAGGAAGAGGGCGAGGAGTCCGGACTGCTGGAGGCGGGTCATGGAGTCTGGGGGCATGCGGGGGCGGACGAAGGAGCGGTCCGCACGCGAGCGGCTCGCACCGCGAGACCGAGCAGACCGGAAAGGGCCAGGATAGAGGATCCTCCACGGCTGACGAAGGGCAAGGGGAGACCCTTGGGCGGCGCGATGTCGGTCACCACCGCCAGATTCAGCGCCGCTTGCAAGGCCACCATCAAGGTGGCCGCGGCGAGCAGAATGGCGCCGTAACGATGCCGAACGGAACGTGCGGCCCGAACCCCGAAGAAGGTGAAGGACACGTAGAGGAACCAGATCGAGAAGGTGCCGAGGAAACCCCACTCCTCGCCGATGAGGGCCAGGATGTAATCGGTGTCCCCCTCGGGCACGAACCCGTTCTTGAGGGTGCCGAGGCCCGGTCCCGTCCCCGCCAGCCCTCCGCGAGCGAACGCTTGATGGGCGCGCACCGCCTGGAAACCGAGACTGTGGTGGATGAAGGAACTCAAACGTGCGTCGACGTGATTGAAGAGGAGCAAGGCCAGGAGAATGGCCAACACCAGCAGGGGGACCAGTTGGCGGAGGAAGCCGAAGGGGGCGCCGGCGAAGAGCAGGATCAACGCGGTGGCGACCGCGAGGATGATCACCGAGCCCAGATCCGGCTGGAGCAGGACCGGCACCATCAACAAGCCGAAGACGCCGATCAGGCGCCACAACTCGCGCGGCTGCTGGAAACGCAGGGGATCGCGCGCCACCCAGGAGGCCACCGCCGCGGGCCACAGGCATTGGAGCAACACCGAGGGCTGGAGGACCAGCGGACCGATTCGCAACCAACGCACCGCTCCGTGACTCCCCCAGCCGAAACCGGGGATCAGGAGCATCGCGAGCAGGACCAGGAAGAGGGCGACCAACATTCCGGGCAGGGCCTGGCGAACCCGCTCCACGGGCAACGAAAGCGCGAGCAGGAAGGCGGCCAGACCGAGGGACAGATGGACGCAGTGCAGACCGAGCATCCGTAGACCCTCGCCAGGCGGAGCGACCGAGACCCCCGCCACCAGGCCCACCCCCGCGAGGAGCAGGATGCAGGTCAGCATCCGCTGCACATCGTTCCGAAGGAGCCGATCGCGCATCGCCTCGTTCACCGCAGTTTCAACATCAGGAGGCCGAGGAAGGCGGAGACCGCGCCGCCGATCCAGAAGCGGACCACGATCTTCTGTTCGGGGATCCCCCGCAATTCGAAGGCGTGATGGATCGGCGCCTTGCGGAAGGGTCGCCAGCCGTGGAAAGCCTTGAAACAGAGGATCTGCAACAAACTGGTCAGGACGTCCAGGAAGAAGACGCCGGCGAGCAAGGGGAGGGCCAGTTCCTGTTTGGAGACGATCGCGAGGTAGCCGAGCATCGCCCCCAGGGGCAGGGAACCGCTGTCGCCGAGGAAGACCTGAGCGGGATGGGTGTTGAACCAGAGGAAACCCAGGGTGGCCCCGGCGAGCGCCCCGCCGACCACCGCCACCTCTCCGGCGCCGGGCACGTAAGGAAGGTGGAGATAGCTCGACCACACCGTATTGCCGACCGCGTAGACCGCCGCGCTCAGGGCGAGGAAAGCGATCAGTCCGGAACCGGCGGCGAGGCCGTCCAGACCGTCGGTGACGTTGGCGGCATGAGTCGTGGAAAGGACCACGAAGCCCTCGAAGAAGACGAAGAGCAACAATCCGTAGATCCCGAAGGCGTCGGTCCGCGCATACACGTCCTTGAGCACCGGAACGTAGATGCGCCCGATCTCCGGGCGGCCGGTGTGCTGTCCCATGCTCCAGAGCATCACCGCGACATAGCCGGTCAACAGCAGGGTGGCGATCATCTTGGTGCGCCGGGAGAGACCGTTCCGCCCTCCCTCCCGCTTCCACTTCACCCAGTCGTCCACGAAGCCCAAGGTGCCCATCCCGACCAGCAGCACCGCGCCGAGCAGAACCAAGAGTTCGGTGGGATCCGCGAACAACAGCGTGGCGACCAACACCGAGGAAACCCAGAAGACCCCACCCATCGTGGGGGTGAGTTCCTTCCCCTTGCTGCGGTGGAGGGCGCCGATCTCCGGGTCGTCGTTGGCCCCGGCTCGTTCGCGCACTCCATGACGGCGTAGGGAATCGATCACCCGCCGGCCGAAGAAGAGGGCCAGGAGGAAGGCGCAGGCGGCGGCCAGGGCCATCCGCACGGTGATCGCATGCAGGGCGAAGAACGGCTGCCAGAGTTCTTGCAGCCACGGTTGGAGCAGGTAGATCATCCCTGCTGCGACCCGGGGCAGGTAGCGGTCGTGGCCGCAGCGGCCGTGGGCCCGCCGCGTTTCAGTTCGGACAGCAAACGCTCCAGACGCAGGGCGCGCGAGGCCTTGAGGAGCACCACGCTGCCGGGGCGGAGTCGCCCCCGCAAGAGCGCCGCCGCCCGTTCCGAATCCGGGGCCTCGAGAATCGGGAAAGTCGCCCCCGCGGCCCGCGCCCCGGCCGCGATCCGAGCCCCCCCGGTTCCCACGCCGAGGAGCAGGTCGAGGGGTAGGCGGGCGGCGAGGACCCCGGCCTCTTCGTGCAGGGCGTCCGAATCCGGGCCGAGTTCGAGCATGGCTCCCAGCACCGCCACCCGCGGCGGGGAACCGGGCCAAGCGGCCAGGACCTCCAAGGCCGCGGCCAGCGCCAGGGGACTGGAGTTGTAGGAGTCGTCGAGGATCCGCAGGGATCCGGCACGGCGCAGTTGCAGGCGCCCGGGAGGGCGCTCCAGTTTGGCGATCCGGGAGCGGAGGGCCTCGGCGGGAACACCGAAGTGCTGCGCGATCTCCACCCCCGCGGCGAGCACCGCGGCTTCGTGGGGAGCGCAGAGCGGCGCCCGAACCCGCCCGAGCCGCGGCAGTTCCAGTTCGAAGTCGCCGGG
>CAYVRL010000310.1:0-3425 GCA_964454065.1 uncultured Planctomycetales bacterium
ACGCCGCCGACGCCCGGGTCCTGCGCCGCGGTCTGGACGGCACCCAGACCCCACTCACCCCCGATGGGGACGGGAGCTGGAGCCTGGAGGCCCACGCCGAGGCCTCCGGCGAAGTCGCGGTGATCACCGTGGGGGCGGACGGCTTCCGCAATCCGCGCGCCGCGACCCTGCGCTGGACCGCGGTCAAGGACCGCAAGCCGGTGGTGAGCTTCCTGGTCCCCAAGCAGCGCTGGCGCACCCTTCCGGGAGGGGCCTTCCCCCTGCTCCTCGAGGCTCGGGACGACTACGGGCTGGCCGAGGTCCAGCTCGGACGTGGGCCGGGAGGGGAACCGGTGTCCCTGCCGCTGCCCGCGGACCGACGCAGCCTCCGCCACTTCGAACGCCTCCCGGCCCCGGCGCGGGATCCGGAGGCGGGAGACTCGCGGGGGGAGGCGACCCCGGAGATGCCGAGTTCCTTCCGGGTCTGGGCACGCGCCGCGGACGGTGCCCCCCCCGCAGGACAAGAGACCCGCCGTGAATCCCCGGCCTTGGAAGTCCTTCCCCGGGAACTCTTCGACTCGCGGCAGGCCGAGGACATGGTCCGGGCCCGGGAACGGGTGGAACGCCTCCTGGAACGCGCCACCGAACTCGCCGAGGACCGGGCTGCGGATCCGGGCCTGAGCGCACGACGCATGGCCCGCGAACTGGAGACGCTGTCCGGGAAACTGGCCGCCTTGCTGGCGGAGCGGATCTACGCGAGCGCCGACCCCGGCAGCGAGGGCGCCTCGCAAGCCCTGGACGCACGCTACGCCCAGGGGCCCCCGACCCCGGAAACCCTACTGAGTACCGTCGCCCAGGCACGGCCCAAGCCCCTGGAACGCTCGGGGCTACTCCTGGACCTGGGTTTGGCCTGCGGTGCGGCGCGACACGGCCCGGCCGAGCGGATCCTCCGTGCGGTGGCGGAGGGCGAGGATCCGACCGCTCCCGCCACCGAACTCCAGACGCAACTCCAGGAGATGCTCCAGGTCTTCTTGAATTGGGAGGACTTCCAGAGCGCGGTGAACCTGCTCCGGGGGCTCCTGGACCGCCAGCGCAGCCTTTATCTGCGAACGCAGGAACTGTTGGACCGTTGACCGTTAAGGTGGAAGCAGCATGAGCCGTCCTCTTCTCTCCCTCGCCGCCCTGGGGCTGGCCCTCCTCGGCCCGCTCGGGACCTTGCGGAGCGCACCCGGGAGCGCCACGGCGGCGCAGCAGGGGAAGCAGGGTTTCGAGCGGCTCTCCAGTGACCAGCGGCAGCTGGCCGCCCAGGCCCGTCGCCTGGAGCAGCTCTTCGAACTCCTGGAACGAAAGGAACGGGACGCGGGCCACGAGGACCGCGCGGAACTCCTGGCCGGTGCCCGCGAGCGCCTGGCCAAGGCGGGAAGCAGCCAGGATCTGGTCGCGGCCCTGCAACGAGCGGCCGGGGACCTGGCCGAGCTGCGTTCCGGCGAAGCGTTGGAGGAACAGGCGCGGCTCATCCAGGATCTGCAAGGGGTCCTGGACTTCCTCCTCCAGCGGCAGCTCGAACAGCAGCGTCAGGGCCTGCTCCAGCAGTTGGTGCAGCGCGCCGAGGACCTGAAGGAAATGGCGCGCAAGCAGGAGGAGTTGCTCGAGGCCACCCGCGCGCTCCAGCGGCGAGGCGAGCGGAAGGCGTCCGAGGGCGGGAAGGAAAAGCCCTCCGCCGCCGCGAAGCCGAAGTCTCCCGCCGAGAAGCAGGCCACCCCCCCCCCGGGGCAAGGATCGCCCTCGGGCGAGGAGCCGACCCCCTCCGTCCCGCAACCGACCCCTTCTCCCGAGGAACTCGCACGGGAGCAACAGGAACTCGCGGAGCGGATCCGCGAGCAAGCGGCGCGGGAACGCCAGGGAGGCCGCGACGCCCAGGAACTGGAACGAGCCGCCGACTCGGGCCGGGAAGCGGCCGAGGAACTTCGGAAGCAGCAAGGGAATCTGGACCAGGCGCGGAAGGACCAGGAGAAGGCCCTGGAACGGTTGAAGGCGGCCGCACAACGGGCGGCCGCGGACGCGCGGCAGGAGCAGCAGGACGGCCGCGCCCAGGAACTGCTGGATTTGATCCAGACCGCGCAGGCACTCCTCGAAAGGCACCAAGCGGTCCTGGACCACCTCGAAACCTTCGCCGAGGCCCATCCGGATCGGCGCCCCGGGCGCGGGGAACGGGTGCAGTTGCGGGGCTGGGCCAAGGAGGAGACCGCCATCGCCGCCGACGCCGACGGGGTCCGCACCGAAGTCAGCACCGGCGGCGCCAACGCGCTTCCTTTCCTGATGAAGCTCCTCATCGAGGACCACCTTCGCTTGAGCAAGGATCTGGGATCCCCGCGCTATCGAGCCGGCGAGGACCAGGTCCTGCTCGGAAAGGACATCGGCCGTCAGTGGAGGAGGATCATCGAGGCCCTCCAGACCGAGCGCGATCGGATCCGCAAACAGCTCGATCAGGAGGGGCCGAAGGGGCAGAAGCAGAGGAATCCTTCGCTGGTCGGATTCGCCGAGGAACTCCAGCTCCTGAAGCGGGCGCAGGAGGACCTCCGCCGACGACTCCAGGGTTTCACCCGCCGCCGCGAGCTGCTGGCCCAGGCCGGAGAGGATCTGGACGAGGAGGATCGCGCCGAACTGGACCGGTTGATCGACCGCCAGGGGCAGTTGCGCGAGGTCTTCGAATCGATCCTGGCCCTCCTGGAAGAAAAGGGAAAGCCGGAGCCCGGCCCCGGCGACGGGAAGGTACCGGAGGACTTCTGATGTGGCTCGCCGCCCTGTTCTGCGCCGCCCTTCCCCTCGCCCAGGAACCCACTCCGCCCGCCCCGGCCACTCCGCCCCAGGGCTCCGAGCACACCGTGCCCGAGGCGGCCGCGGTCATGGAGGAGATCCAACGCCTCGTTGGCGTGGTCCGCGACGGCTTCCGCAAGGTGGACCAGGATCTGCGCGGGGCGCGCGACCTGGCGGAAGGGGATGCGCCTCCCGAGCTGCCCGCCCATCTGAAACGGGCCACCGCCGACGCCGACCAACTCCTCGCCGACATGGAGGAGTTGTTGAAGGCGATTCCGGAGACCCCGTCCCCCCAGGACGGCGGCCAGGGCCAGAAGCCGCAAGACCGGAATCCCAGTTCGGGCCGGAAGCCCCGGGATCGGCGCCCGAAACCCGATTCTCCCCAGGACGGGCAATCCGGCAACCAGGACGCCCCCTCCCCCCAGGAGAGCCGCGACGGCAAGGGCAAGTTCCAGCTCCCGATCGGAGCCCGCTCGCTCTTCGATCCCCGCTCGGGCGCCTGGGGCATGCTCCCGCCCCGCTTGCAACAGGCCCTGGAGAACGCCGCGGTCGAGGATCTCCCGCTTCGCTATCGGCGCTGGCTGGAAGAATTCCACCGCCGCGCCCAGCGCCCCTGAGGCTTCAATCCG
>CAYVRL010000311.1:0-3425 GCA_964454065.1 uncultured Planctomycetales bacterium
ATGGACAAAGCTCTCCAGGGCGATTTCCCCGGGAAGGGGGGTGAGCAAGCCCCCCTCGGGCAGGGTATGGAGCCTGATGGCGGATGCGCGCACGCTCAACCGTCGATCCCCGGTCAAGAACCCGGCGACACTCAGCCACGCGCCCTGGTAGTCGGCGAGATGATAATGGTCCACGGGATGCCAGGAACGAGTCGGCATGCGACCGCGGTACATGGCGCCGGGATCCGCGGATACGAAAGCCCCCGCACTCGCGACCAGGACCCCGTCATTGGCCTCCCAGACCCCGCTCAGCAACAAGGCCGCGCTCAGGGCCCCACTGGTGGCGGTGTCGTAGGTGGAAGTGGTATGGCCCACCAAGAAGCCGCCGTAGAGCGGTGAGCCCATGTGGTCACGGGGAGAATCGAGGTTCGCTTCCACCCAGGAGTAATCCATGTGGTCCACGTCCACGTTGGGTGTGTTGAACTGATTCCACAACCATTGCAACACCCCGTTACTGGCCGCCCAACTGCCGTTGTTCACCCCTTCCAGAGTGATCCAGCGTCCGATCCGACCCTCGGAGACCAGCCCCTCCAAATCGTGTCGGATCAGGTATCGGCTGATCAGCCCACCGAACGATGCCCCCGCCAGGTTGGCCTGTTCCGCCCCTGTCCGACGGAGGACTTCCCGGGTGAACTTGGCCATGATCAGGGCGTAACGCGGAACTCCACCTCCCCACTGCTGGGTGACCTGGTCCAGATCGGCGAGATCCTGGGTGCTGTAGTAGGAGGGCGCCACATCGCCGTAGTACTGGCATTCCGTCACCAGATCGGGCGCGTTCATCCCCCCGGGATCCTGGATGGTCGGCAACCCCGCGATTCCCGCGATGTCGCTCAGGAGCTGCTCCCAGTAATCGACTCCGAAAGGACCGGTCAGGGAAGCCCCATCCGGATCGAAACCGGGGAAAACGATGGTCACGGTCCGGCCGGGATCCGCTTGCTGGGGAACGGCCGCGAGCGGAGCCGCGGCGAACGAAGCAGTGAGCAAGCCGAGGATGGGGAAGGAGCGGGGAACTGACATGTCCACCACAGCTTCCCCAGGGGTGGCGAGATTGTCAATCCGCGGGCGCAGGGGCGGCGAGAGAGAGGAGGAGTTCCTCGTAACGGGCCGCAGCTACGTCCCAGGAGTGGCGGCGGCGCATCACCTCGCGGGCCCGGCGACCGAGTTCGGTTCGACGTTGGGGATCCTCGAGCAAAGCGAGGACGGCGTCGGCGAAGGCTTCGTCCCCTTCCGCGAGGACCAGGAGTTCCGCGGCCTCGGGATGCAAGGCGCTGGCCGCCCGGGAAGTGGTCACCACCGGGCGCTCCATCGCGAAGGTCTCCAGCAGCTTGTTCTTGATCCCGGCGCCGAAACGGAGTGGGGCCACCAGCATCGCGGAACGCGCGATCCAAGGCCGGAGGTCGGGAACTCCACCGATCACCTCCACCCCGGGCAGTTTCGCGAGGGAGCGGACTTCTGGAACGGGGTCCGTGCCGACGATGGTGAAGCGAGTGGCGGGGCGTCGGTCCCGCACTCGGGGAAGGATGGCCGTGGCGAAGCGCCGCGCGGCATCCACGTTGGGCAGGAAATCCATGTTGCCGAAGAACAGCAGACGATCCGTTTCGGGCTCCACGCCGTCCAAGGGGGCGAACATCCGCAAATCCACGCCGTTGGGGATCACCTCGACTCGGGCGTCCGGCTCCAAGCGGAGCAAGGTATCCCGATCCTCGGGGGAGACGGCCACCGCCAAGGGGTAGGCACGCAGGGAGTAGCGCTCGAAGGAACGAAAACGGCGCAGGAGCTGCATGGTCCGAATCCGCTCCAAGAAACCCAGTTCCTCGTCCTCCAGACGTCGCTCGTAGTAGAGACTGCGGGAATCGCAGACGTCCAGCAGGCTGGGGAGCAACGCGGCGGTCGGGGCGTAGAGCACCTCCGCCCAGGGGTCGAAGACATAGGCGCAGTCCAGTTGCCTCTCCGCGCACAGTTCCCCCACCCGCTCCGCGATCCTCCGTCCGAAACCCGGATATTCGGCGTGCAGGGCGGCCGGGGCGTCGAAACCGAGATTGGTGCGCAGACGACCGAGGAGGCGGCGCCGCGGCAGCCAAAGGAGGTGGATCGAGGAGAAGATGCCCTCGGCGTCCAGGTCCGCCTCCTTGGCGGCCTGTTCCGCTTCGTGGATCAAGGCCAACAGGTGGATCTCGTGCCGCCGCGCCAGCCGCCGGAAGAGGTGCAGCACTCGCAAGTGGTAGCCCTCGGTGATCGGCCAGGGCAGCCCGCGATAGACGACGAGAACCCGCATTCAGGAGAGGGCGGTGTCCGCGGAAGCGCCCACCCCCGGACCGTGCCCCTTCTCCGCGGGTGCGGGTTCGTGATTGACCCGGCCGGCGCGAATCAAGTTGGAACGCATCGGGAAACCCACCACTTCCTCGGCTTCCTTCCCGAGTGCGATGAGACGATCGATGTCCACACCGGTCCGAACTCCCGCTTCCTCCACCATCCCCAGGAAGTCCTCGCTACAGATATTGCCCTTGTAGCCGAGGTGATAGAGCGCGGCGCCGGCCGCGGGCTGGCCGCCGATCGCGCCCAGGGAGCCATCCACCCATTCCAAACCCATCTCCACCGCCTTCCACGCGTTGGCGATCCCGGTTCCGCGAGTGTCGTGGAAATGGGCGAGGAAGACCGTGTCCGGAAAGCTCTCGAGGAGATGACCGAGGATCCGCTCCACCTGAACCGGATTGGCCATGCCGGTGGTATCGCCGAGCATGATCAATTCCGCCCCTTCCTCGTGATAGAAACGAACCAGCTCGTCGACCCGGGCCTGGGGCACTTCGCCCTGGATGGCACAGCCGTAGACGGTGCCCACGCATCCGACCACCCCCACTCCGCGGGCCAGCGCCCGCTGCATGATGGCGGCATGCTCCTTCATCGCTTCCTCGTGGCGGCGCCGGAAATTCTTCTGATTGTGCGCCTCCGAGGAGGAGATCATCAGGATGATCCGGTCGGCACCGTACCCCTGATCGAGACAGCGCTCGAAGCGTTCCCAACCCTTCCAGTTGGGCATCAGGATGCGAAAACGGGTATCGGTATCACGACGGACCTGGCGCAGCAGATCCTCGGCGTCGGCGAACTGGGGGAGCAGCTTGGGGTGGGAGAAGGACGTCAGCTCCAGCTCCCGGATACCCGCGTCGATCATCCCGTGGATCATCTCGAGCTTGCGCCCGGTGGGAACCAGGGTGGCGATCGACTGGAGCCCATCCCGGGCCCAGCATTCGCAGAAGTGGATCCTTTCCGGTCGTCTGGGGGAGGCGGCCATGGGCCGCCATCTTAGCTCGCCGGACGCCCTTCGAGGAGGCTGGCGAGCTCTCCGCTGGCGTACATTTCGCGAATGATGTCTCCTCCTCCCACGAAGC
>CAYVRL010000312.1:0-3417 GCA_964454065.1 uncultured Planctomycetales bacterium
AATCGTTTGGAGCTCGGACCTCACCCTGCTTCACGGATTGCGGCGGTTTCGAGCCGGAGAAGCCGCTCAGGACCCTGCCGGGGCATGGAGAACCTCCACTCGGTGTGGCCAGACTCCGGGTGGGGGCGTCAGGGGAGTTGGAGGGCCAGACGCCCGCTGCGCCCCTGCGCCCGGATCTGCCCCTTCCAGATCTCCGCCCCGGAAGGATCCTCGACCACGGCGCTGTAGCTGCCGGGGGCCAGGTCCAGGTGGATGGGGGATCGGCCCACCTGGCGGCTGGGGAGGACCAGCAGCCCCTGAGGGTTCAGGATCCAGAGACGGTAGGAAGAGCCACTGGCGGAGGACAAGTCGAAGAGGAAATCCACTGGGCGGGCCAGGCGCAGTTCGATGCCCGCGACGGGGCCGGCGGAAGTGTCCGCCAGGACCACCGCGGAGGCATAGCCCTTGGCCCAGGCCCGGATCCGTAACTTGCCGCGCGGAACGGGGAAGGCATCGATCCTTCCCTCGGCATCGGTGTTGACCGCCAGCGCCTGGGGTGGCTGGCGGAAGCCGACGTCGATCAGCAGATCCCAGCTCCACCTGGCGCCGGGAATCGGGTTCCCCTGGAGATCCACCACCCGTCCGCAGAGGGTCGTGGGCGGTGCGAGTCGGATCACTCCCAGATCCTGTTCCTCTCCGGGCCGCAACCGCAGCCAACGGTGGTAGGCCCCATAGCCTTGGGCGCGGATCTTCATGTCCATCAGGCCGGGGCGGAGTTGTGGGATCGAGATCCGCCCGTCGGGACCGGTCTTCGGTCCTCCAAAGCGACCGGTCTGGGAATCCGTCAAGGTCACCACCGCGCCGGGGATTCCCTCCCCGCTGCTCAGGTCCACCACTTGCAGGCGCAGGCTCGCGAGCCGCCGCAACACGTCGGTGAGTGGAATGGTGAACACCAGTTCCTCCACGCCGGGAGGCAGGGGAAGGGTCTGCACGACTTCCCCACGAAAGACCGCGCTCACCAGAACCGGTGGTGCCTTCTTCAAGGAGAGGATTCCATCCCAGCGCTCCGGAAGATCGGCGGGCAGATCGGAAAGGAACCAGCGGCCCTGCCAGGAGCCCACTCCGAAGCGCAAGAGGGCGGCCGCGCCCCCGACCGGCAGCTCGGCGGGAGGAGGCTGGGTGGTGGCGACCGCATAGAAGCTCCGCTCGGGAATGGTGCCGCTATCGGGGGAGAGAGTGGCCTTCAGTTCGGAGATCAGGTCCTTTCCCGTGGGGGTCTCGAAGCGGACACGGATCACCGCCGCCTTCCGCAACTGGAAATCCCGGCGTTGGCGCCCGGGGGCCCCGGCGATCTCGATCTCACCCTCAAGGTTCTCGTAGCCCTTCGCGCGAACCGTGAATCGATGATGTCCGCCGCGGAGGCCGAAGACGTGGTAGCCGTCCTCATCGGGGGCCACGTAAGCAGTGCGGGAATGGCCCTCGTCGTCCAGGATCTCCACCGAAGCGCCGTGCAGGGTCCGCCCCTGTCCGTCCGTGATCCTGCCGTAGAGGATCAGGCCCAGGAGATCCTCCTTCTCGGAGTCGGCCGGGTTCCCCGGCAGAGCGGTACGGGCGGAGGATGGCTCTCGAGCGGCACCGGCCGGGCCGGAGAGTTCCGGGGCGGGCAAGGGCGCGTTCCGGGAGGACGCGGGCGCGAGAGGGATCCCGGTCGCCTCGGCCGGTCGCTCCGGCGCCTCTTCGCGCAGGAAGGCGAGGATCGCGAGCAGGAGGAGTCCCTCGATCAGCGCGATCCATTTCCAGGAGCTCCTCATCCCTTCATGCGATCATACGGGCGGTGGGGAAAGGGCGACGGGCGGGGCACCGGAAGGCGTCCGGTCTCCAGGAGGATCGAGGAGTCGGTAGGCCTGATCCCGTTGCCGCGGCGTGAAACCGGCCGAGCGGATGCAGGATTCGATTCGTTCCACCGCGACCAGTTCCGAACAGCCCGCGGCGGAAACGACGTTCTCCTCCAGCATGGCGCTGCCGAAGTCGTTGCAGCCCATGCGCAGGGCCAGGGTGGCGGCATCCGCGCCCTGGGTCACGAAGCTCGCTTGCAGGTTGTCGAAGTTGTCGAGGAAGATCCGGGCCACCGCGGTGGTGCGGAAGTAGTCGACGTGAGTGGCCTTGCACCAGCCGGCGCGGAGCAGTTCGGCGCCCAAGGGGTTGTCTCCGGGCTGGAAGCTCCACCCAATGAAGGCGGTGAATCCCCCGGTGCGGTCCTGGAGTTCGCGCAACCGCTCCAGGTGTTCGATGCGGTCCGCCAGACTCTCGACGTGGCCGAACATCATGGTCGCGGTGGTGCGCATGCCCAATCCATGGGCCTCCTCCATCACCCGCAGCCATTCCTCGGTGGTGGCCTTGCGGGGGGCGATCCTCTCGCGCACGCTTTCGACCAGGATCTCGGCCCCGCCCCCGGGCATCGAATCCATGCCCGCGCTTTGCAGGCGTCGAAGGACCTCGCGGGTGGAGATCCTGGACACCTTGGAGAGATGGACGATCTCGGGGGGGCTCATCGCGTGAAGATGCAGCTTCGGCCAGCGCGCCTTGAGGTCCCTCAGCAGTTCCTCGAACCACTCCACCCCCAAACGGGGATGGTGTCCCCCTTGCATCAGGATCTGGACTCCGCCGACATCCACCGTTTCCTGCACCTTCCGGTAGATGGTCTCTCGATCGAGCACGTAGCCCTTTTCCTCGTCCTTGGGGTTCGCGTAGAAGGCGCAGAAACCGCAGTCCGTGACACAGACGTTGGTCGGATTCAGGTTGCGATCGATGATGTAGGTCACCACCCCGTCCGGATGCTTGCGCTGGCGGACCTCGTCGGCCAGCAGGGCGAGCAGGGAGAGCTCGGCTTCCTCCAGGAGCTGCAAGGCCTCGGCGGCGGAGATCCGTTCTCCGGCGAGGACTCGAGACACGCTCTGGTCCAGGTGAGGGGGGGCGCAGAGGGCCATCGGCAGGGATTCTAGGTCTTCCGGCGCCGCGGGATCCGCGGCGGCGAGGGTTCAGTTGGTTTCGGGATCCTCGGGGCGGTTGCGCAGCCAACCCAGACGGGGATCCAGCCGTGCGAGCAGATCCGCCCACAGAGTCGGGGAAGGAGGGGAGAGGGCGGTCTTCCGGGCCAGCTCCGGATCCTCCAGGATCCGCCAGGTGCCTTCCTCCAGCTCGTTGGCGAGTTGTCCTTCGCCCCAGCCCGAGTAACCGAGGAAGAAGCGCAGACGTCCGCCCCGTCCGTGGAGTCGGGCCAGGTCCTCCAGGCCGCCGCCGAAGGCCAGGTCTCCTGCCACGACCTGGGAGTGGGGCAGGGTGGAGCCGCCGTCGTGGAGCACGTGGAGTTCTTCCAAGCCGACCGGGCCGCCCCAGGAGAGATCCTGCTGCGCGTCCTCGAGGGCGGAGGGGACTTCC
>CAYVRL010000313.1:0-3413 GCA_964454065.1 uncultured Planctomycetales bacterium
GATGCTCGGCCTGTTCGGTACCGTGACCGGCATGGTCGGCGCTTTCGGTACCATCGCAACCCAATCCCAGGTCGAGCCCAAGGACTTCGCGGCGGACATCCAGTTGGCGCTGATCACGACCGTCCTGGGTCTGACCGTGGCCATCCCAGTGACCGCCTTCTACGTGTTCTTCCGCAATCGCGTGACCATCATCAGCATCGAGGTCAGCGCCATGGTCGAGGAACTCTTCGAAGCCTTCCGTCCGACCAGCGAGTGATGGGCCGACTGGCCGCACCGAGCCGAGGAGGGGCCGCGCAGCGATGAGCCGCCGAGGTACGCCCGAGACCGAAGTCGTCATCGACATGACGCCGATGATCGACGTCACGTTCCTGATGATCATCTTCTTCATCATCGTGAACGACCTCTCCCAGCAGGATCTGGAGGATCTCAAACTCCCGGTCGCGCTGGAGGCCGGCCACGACGACCCCCCCCCCGGTCGCCCGATCCTCAACGTGATGCCGGACGGGACGATCATCTACAAGAAGCACAAGCTCTACTTCCCCGGTATGGACACGGGCGGGCGGATCGACCCGATCCGCAAGGGGAAGCCCGACTACTACTGGAAGTTGGCCGAGAAGCTCGCTGACCTGGCCCGCTACATGAAGAAGGAAGCGGATCCGGATTTCCCGAAGCTCGGGGAATTGCCGGACGAGCCGATCCTGATCCGGGCGGATCGCAATACCGAGTTCAAGTACATCGCCCGCATCATGGAAACCTGCTCTCGCCAGGACATCAGGATCTGGCGGGTGCAGCTCGCGGCATCCGAACCGGAACAGAACAAATGAATCCCACCGTTCCCGTCTCCATCCAAAGGGCGCCAGCCCGTCGGGAGGCAACCCGATGAAGAAACACGACAAGTTCGAAGAAGTCGAACCGGAAATGACGCCGATGATCGACGTCGTTTTCCTGCTCCTGATCTTCTTCATCGTGACTCTGAAATTCAAGACTCTGGAAGGCCGCCTCGACGCCGCCCTCCCCAAGGACCGCGGCACGGCGACGCAGCAAACCGACGAAATCGAAAAGGTCGACATCGTGATCCGGGTGGCTCGCAAGGGAGAACTGGTTCCCGACCCCGCCACCAAGACGACTTCCTACCCCCAAGGTCGCCTCAAGCACTACGTCAATCGAGTGGTCCGTTACGAGGTCGGCTCCAACAGTTTCACGGATCTGAGGAAACTGTCGAAATACCTGGACGGCTTCTCCAAGACCCAGAAGCAACGGGACGAAACTCCGGTCTCGCTCGACCCGCGCAAGGGTTCGGTCTACGGTGACGTGGTCAAGGTCCTGGACGTCGTCATCAGCAAGGGCTTCACCAAGATCGCCTTCGCCGGTTCCCAAGAGGAGGGCTGACCCCTGCCTCCTCCTCCTTCCGTCTCCCCGACCCGTTCCTCTCCTTCCTCGGATGGCGTGGCTCGGGAGGCGATGCTAGATTCCTCTCCCCTACCTGCTCTCGAGCCGCACCTCGAAGCGCCCCCTTCCCCCTTCCGGGCCGCCGCGGCCCCCTCGCGCAAGTCCTCATGAAGAAGTTCCTGCTTCCGGCGATCAGCCTGGCCCTGCCGCTCGCCCTCCTCTCGACCGGCTGCACCTCCTCCGAGGTTCCGGAAGGGACCGGCACCTCTCCGGTCGTTCCGCCCGCCCTCCAGGAACCCTCCCCTGCCCCCGCAGCGGATCAGAACCCGGAGACCCAGCAGGCCAGGGAAGTCGCGAAACTCCGGGAGGAGAAGAACCAGCTCCTCGTCGCCACCTACCTCGACAACGCCCGGAAGGCCTACGCCGATGGGCGACTGATGGAAGCGGAGAACCAGCTCCTCGCGGCTCTGGAGCGTGATCCGGGCAACTCCGAGGTCCGTTCCCTGCTGGACGAGGTCCAGGTCGCCGAGGGCAAGACTCGGGTCGCTCTCGGCGGCTCCAGTGAAGACGTCGTCCTTCGCCTCCAGGCCCGTGTCGAGCGCGCCCAGGCCGAAGCGAAGGCCCACGCCGAACGGGGTTTCCAACTTCTCGACCAGGGTGAATACGATCAGGCCATCGGCGCCCTGGGCCTTGCTCAGGCGGCGATCCTCGGCACCGGCTACGACGTGGACTGGGGCGATCTTCCCCAGCGCGTGGACGATGCCCTCTCCCGAGCCAAGAGCGAACGCGAGGTCGCCCTGGCCAATGAGAGAGAGGCCCGCAAACAGGAGACTTTCCAGGCCCTCCAACAGGAGGAGGAACGAGCCCGCGCCGAGCGGGAGGCCCGCCTGGGCTTCATGCTGGACGATGCCATCAGCGCCTTCAACGAGGAAAAGTACGACCAGACCTTGGAGCTGGTCGAGGAAGTCCTGCGGATCGACCCGCTCAACGAAAAAGCCATGGAACTGCGGGACACCGCCTATCGAGCCCGCCACGAGCGCGTCAACGACAAGTTCCTGAAGCAGCGTCGGGAACGTTTCCGGAGTTGGCAGGAGAACATTCGGGAAGCCCAGATCCCATCCTCCCAGATCCTCCAGAACCCGGACCTGGCTGCCTGGGCGAAGCTGACGGAAAACCGTCGGCACCTGCGCGACATCGGCACCCCGATGGAGAAGGACGAAGCCAACCTCAAGCTCGCCGAAGAGATCGCGGACACCCGGATCCCCGGCTTCGTCGTGGAGGGGGAAACCTCCCTCGGCGCGGTCATCGACAAACTTCGCGCCTATACCGACATCCCTTTCGTGGTCTCTCCGGATGCCGTGGAAGCCGTCGATTCGGAGGGCGTGGAGTTCAACTTGAACCTGAGCCACCCGCTGACCATCCAGAACGCTCTGGAGATCATCACCGAGGCGGCGGGCCCGGAAGTCACCTACACCTTCCGCTACGGAGTGGTGGACATCACCACCCGTACCAAGGCCCAGGGACAGTTCGTCCTGCGCGCCCATGACGTTCAGGATTTGACCTCTACCCTGACCGACTTCTCCGGTCCCAAGATCGACAGCATCCATCTGCCCGACGAAGACACCGGCGACAGCGAGGAGAGCATCCAGGGAGGAGTCACCGGTACTCCCACCCCCATCCTGGATCCGGCGAACCTCGAAACCCTGGTACAGCAGTCCGTAAGCCCCAAGACCTGGGAAGAAGTCGAAGGGGTGTCCATCACCTATTCGAACGGTCACCTGATCGTCTGGCACACTCCGGAGGTCCAGCGCGAGATCGATGCCTTCCTGGAGGACATGCGCCGCTACATCTCCTCGATGGTCACGATCGATGCCCGCTTCCTGACCATTCAGAAGGACTACTTGCAGGAGATCGGGGTGGACTTCCGCGGCCTCGGCGGCACCTTCTCTCCCCCCACCGACATGGCCAACCTGGAGGACTTCACCTCCGGATTGGAGGACAACACTTCGCAAGGTCTGGACAAC
>CAYVRL010000314.1:0-3393 GCA_964454065.1 uncultured Planctomycetales bacterium
AGATAGACCTCTCCCATGCCGCCCTTGCCGATCAAGGCGACGATCCGGTAACGCTCGCCGAGGACGGTGCCGGGGGGGTAAGCGTCCTCTGAGAGGGAGCTGGAGGAGCGGTTGGGCATGGGGATCCGGGGAAGGGGTTTCCTCAGAATACGTATGGTTGGGGTGGGGGCTTCATATCTTCCGGTGGCGTTAGGATTTTCCGTCATGTCGCGCTCCCTCCCCGTCCTCCTGCTCGCGTTCCTGCCCTTGTCCATGGGTCTCGCTTGTTCTTCCTCCGAGGCCACGAGTGAGGCCGCTGGGGGGGCGGATGCCGCGGCGCCCCAGGTTCCGCTGGCGCGGGTCGCGGATTTCCAGGAGGCCGCCGCCCGCTTTCACGACGAACTGGCCTTGCCTCGCTTCGAGCGCAGCCCCGAGGAAGTGGCCAGCACCGTGGCCGGGGTGATCGCGCGCGCCGACGAGCGACTGCGGCGTTTCGCCGCGCAGGATCCCGCGGCGGTCACCTTCGAGAGCAGCATCGCCGCGCTGGACGAGATCACGTATCCGGTGGCCACGGTGATGAATCGGATGTGGCTGATGAAGGAGACCCAGCAGGACGAAGGGATGCGGATCGCTTGCACCGATGCCGGGCAGCGCCTGGAGGAATGGTCGGTGGGCCTCCAGTACCGGGAGGACGTGTACGCGATCTGCAAGGCCTTCGCGGACGCCTACGAAGCGGGCAAGGGCCCGCGCCTCCAGGGCGAGGACCAGAAGCTCTATCACGACACCATGCGCGACTATCGCCGCGCCGGTTTCGAACTGGACGCGGCGACCCGGGAAAAGGTTTCGGGTCTACTCAACGATTTGCACCACCTGGAAACCGAGTTCGATACCAATATCACCGATGCCAAAGTCGAGATGCGTTTCGCCAAGGCGGAGTTGGCGGGTTGCCCGGAGAGTTTCCTGAAGGCCGCCGATCAAGGAGATGGCAGTTATCTGGTCCGGGTCACGGTGACTCCGGATTACCTCACGGTCATGCAGAACTGCTCGGTGGCCGCCACCCGAAAGAGCCTCAACCGCGCCCGCTATTCGGTGGTGATGGACGTGAATGGGCCCCTCCTCGACCGGATGCTCGATCTGCGGCGGCGGATCGCCACGCTGCTCGGTTACGACAACTGGGCGGACTATCGGATCGAGCCCAAGATGGCTCATACGGCCCAACGCGCCCTCGACTTCTGCGAGGATCTGGTCAAGGGGTTGCAGCCCAAGTTCGACGCGGAGGTGGCGGAGTTGCGCAAGCTCAAGGCCGCCGAAACCGGGGACCCCAAGGCGCAAATCGACTGGTGGGATTTCCGTTACTACCAACATCAGTTGATGAAGCAACGCTATCAGGTGGATACGGAGGCCCTGCGCGTCTACTTCCAGCTCGATCGGGTGATCGAGGGGATGTTCGAGGTCTACCAACGGATCTTCGGGCTTCGCTTCGTGGCCATCCAGCCCGACTACGAGTGGGTGGAGGACCTCCGCAGCTACGTCGTCCTGGATGCCGCCAGCGGTGAACCGCTGGGCATCTTCTTCCTGGATCTCTTTCCGCGCGAAGGGAAGTACAACCACTTCGCGCAGTTCGACATCGTGGGCGGAAAACGGCTCGCCAACGGGATCTACCGGCGGCCGGTGGCGGCCTTGGTCTGCAACTTCACTCCCGGCGTGGGGGATCAGCCTTCGCTGATGTCCCACGACGAGGTCGAAACCATTTTTCACGAATTCGGTCACTGCATGCACACGATCCTGACTCGAGCCAAGTATCAAGTTTTCGCGGGCGGCAACGTTCCCCGTGACTTCGTGGAAGCACCCTCGCAGATGTTCGAGAACTGGGTTTGGGATCCCGCGGTGTTGCGCAGCTTTGCGGTGGATTACCGGGATCCTTCCAAGACCATTCCGATGGATACCGTGAAACGAATGAAGGAGGCCAAGTTGGCGACCATTGGCATTTACTACCGGAGGCAACTCGCGTTGGCGCTGTCCGATTTACGGATGCACGTCGCTGGGCCCGGCGCGGACGGCGGTGCGATCGCCAACCGGGTCAATGCCCGGGTGCTCTTCCAACCCCCGGCCAACACCAACTTCTGCGCCTACTGGGGACACTTGACCGGTTACGACGCTGGCTACTACGGCTACGCATGGGCGGCCTCGATCGCCGCCGACCTGGCCACCGCTTTCGAGAATGCCCCCAATGGCTTCTTGGATCGGGGAGTGGGGGCGCGCCTACGAAAGGAGATCTACGAGGTCGGAGGTTCGCGCCCGGTCGAGGAATCGATTCATGCCTTTCTCGGCCGCGATCCCAACAATCAGGCCTTCCTGAAATCCCTCGGTATCCGCTGAGGTCCCCGAACGTCGGCTTCGCGACGCTCGAGGAGCAGTGGAATTCCCACTCCTTTGGGGAATGAGCAATGAACTCGTCGCCTCCTGGTTCGGCGACTTCTCGCCCTTCCCGTTTTCCTCGGATGGGGTGGGTTCCCTCAATTCCGAGGGCGGCGCTTTCGCCAGCCTGGGTTCGATCACCCTCAACAGCTCCAACATCGGCCGCGTGCTGTACTTCTGCGCCGTTGCCGGCCCTCCCGGAGGACGCCCGCAGATCTCTTCGGCCTCGGTCTCCCTGGAGATCGTTCCCTGAGCGGCGGACGGGCGGCCTCTCTCTCGCCGTCGGTCTCCGGGTCCCCCCCGCCGGAGGTTTTCCCTCCGGTTCCGGGGAGCCCCAGGACGATAAGGTCTAGAGAGCATGGCCGCATCTTCCTCCTCGCCTTCCTGGACAGGGTCTCCTTCCCGGAATCCGATTTCCGGCCAATCCGCCTTGGAGGAGGTGCTGAACAGCATCACCCACGGCCTGGGGGTGTTGTTCGGGGTGGTGGTGACCATCTTGTTGGAGGTCTTCGCCGCCCGCCGTGGAGATCCCGCCTTGATGGCCGCTTGCGCGGTCTTCGGGGCCTCGGTGATCCTGCTGTATGCGGCCTCGGCGCTGTATCACGGGGTCTGGAGTGAGGTCTGGAAGCGCCGTCTCCAGGTGCTGGACCACGTCGCGATCTACATCTTGATCGCGGGAACCTACACCCCCTTTGCTCTGGGACCGTTGCGCAGTGCCTACGGTTTCTCGTTGCTGGCGGCCATCTGGATGCTGGCCGCCCTGGGCATCGCGCGGGAATTCTGGGGGAGTCGTTCCTCCGATCTGATGTCGGTGCTGATCTACCTGGGGATGGGTTGGTTGGCCGTGCTGGCTTTCCCCTCCCTCCGCGGGGCGATGCCCGCCGATTCTCTCTACTGGTTGATCGGCGGTGGCACCGCCTACACCCTGGGAACCACGTTCTTCCTCTGGGAGAGGCTACCCTTCAACCACTCCATCTGGCACCTCTTCGTACTCGC
>CAYVRL010000315.1:0-3392 GCA_964454065.1 uncultured Planctomycetales bacterium
ACCTGGGATGTTGGTGGTGGCTGGACTCTTGTGGTTAACAGTGTGGATGTTAAGCCCCTCCGAGGACTCCGAGGATCCTCAACCCAGGGGGGGGGGAGGCTTCGGCCATGGTGGGTATCCTGTTCTTGGCTTGACCGCTTCGCAAGCGGATCGTAAAAACTGTGTTCCTACAGGGGGCCTACCCGGCTATCCACCGGGTAGCCGGTTCCTTCGGGTTCCGACATCCCCTTCCATCCTGACCCCCTGCCCCCCAAGGCTGAATCATGTCTGGTCGCAATCGCGGAGCCGCACAAGTCTCGGTGATGTGGGTGATCGCTCTGAGCGTCATCCTCGTCTTCGTCGTCCTTTTCGCCATCCTCAGCCAGCAGAAGGTCAGCCAAGCCGAGCAGGCTGCCCAGGCCGCGCGAGAAGCCGCGCAGCAGGCGGTGGAGACCCGTGCCGCCCGGGACGAAGCCTTGCACAGCCTCTCGCAGGCGGTCGGTTTCGTCGAGGGATCCTCGGGGGATTCGAGTCTCGATGCCTTCAAGGCGCAGCTCGAGGACACCCGTCAGGCCTTCCCGAGCGCCGCCGCCGCCGAGTCGGTGGAGGCCCTGCTCCCGGCCATGATCAGCGACTACAACAAGCTGCTGAAGGAGAACCGGGATCTGAGTGCTCAGGTCGCCACCTTGCGCAACGACCTCTCCGCCCGACAAGCCGCCCATGCCTCGGCCATGCAGGAGAAGGACAAGGCTCTCGCCGACCTCCGCCGGGAGTTCGAGGACACGCGGCAATCCCTGCAGAACCAGATCACGGACCTCGAACGGCAGCGAGACGGCCTCCGCGACCAGGTCCGGGAGCAGGATCGCCAACTGGCCGAACAACGCACCCGGATGGACGCCCTCCAGCGCAGCTTCGCCGCCGATCAGCAGGTCGCCAAGCAACGGCGGGACATCCTCTCCGAGCGTCTGGATCAGGTCACCCGCCGTGCCGACCAGCCCGACGGCACGATCCTCTCCGCGAGTGCCAAACTGGGCAAGGCCTGGATCGACCGGGGCCGTCGTGACCGGGTCCAAGTGGGAATGGAGTTCGAGGTCCTGAATCCCCTCGACAAGAAGCCGAAGGGGCGGATCAAGGTCATCAACGTCGAGGATCGCCGTGCCGAGTGCGAGATCCTCTCGGTGAAGGATCGCTTCCAGCCCATCGACAGTGACGACCTGGTCACCAACGAGATCTTCGATCCCACGCGCCATCCGGTCGCCGTCTTGCTCGGCAACGGTTTCGGACGCTTCAGCGCCGAGGACATGAAGCTCAAGCTGGCCCAGATCGGCATCGTGGTTTCCCCCAAGGTCGACCGGGAGACCGATTACCTGATCCTCGGGACGCCTTTCTTCGACGAAGAAACCGGAGACATGATTCCCTGGGATTCGAACGCCGTCTACCAGGACGCGGAATCCCTCTCCGTCCAAGTCGTGCCGCTGCGGGACGCCTTCGGCTGGCTGGGCCTCTAGTCCCTTCTTCCTCCTTGCCATCGCGGGCCGCTGGTTCTGCCGGCGGCCCGCCCTCTTTTCCCAAGCTCCCGCGAGCGGATAATCCTTGCCCATGCCTCCCATCCCGAACGATCCCGACCAGGTGCGGATGTCCTTCGCCGCCCACCTGGAGGAACTCCGTTCGCGGATCTGGCGGTCCCTGATCCTCCTGGTCCTCCTCTTCATCGGTGGCTGGGCCTTCTTGCGTCCCGAGTTGGAATGGGCCTTCCTGCGCCCGCATCTGCTCGCGGTCCACGCGCTGCAAGCCAAGGGGATCGAAATCACCGAGCGCCTGCAAGTCCTCGCCCCAGCGGAATCGGTCTTCTTCGACGTGAAGGTGGCGATGTCCTTCGCCCTCGTGATCGGGCTCCCTTTCCTGGTCTGGCAGTTGTGGCAGTTCATCGCTGCGGGTTTGTATCCGAAGGAGCGCAAGGCCATCACCCGTTGGATTCCCCTTGCCATCGGCTTCGGGGTCGCCGGGATCCTATTCGGCTATTTCCTGATGATTCCCCTGGTGCTGGAGTTCCTCTACGAGATGCCCAATCGGGATTTCATGATTCCCGCCTATCGCCTGACCGACTACTTCTCGCTCTTCTTGATCTTCACCGTCGCCCTGACTCTGGTCTTCCAGTTGCCACTGATCCTGATGGGGCTGGGTTCGGCGGGCCTGGTCAAGCCTTCGACTCTGCGCCACTATCGCCGCCATTTCATCCTGGGTGCCCTGGTGGTCGCGGCGATCCTGACTCCGCCGGATCCGGCCAGTCAGATCCTGCTCGCGCTGCCGACCATCGTGCTCTTCGAGATCGGCATCCTGCTGGCCGCCTGGCGGGCCCCGAAGGCGCCCGAGTCCGCGTCCTCGTCGTGAGCCCGATCCCTGCCCCCCACGCGATCCTGATCTCGGTCGGGGAGGAACTCCTCCAGGGTCGGATCGTCGATCGGAACGCCTCGCGTTTCGCCCGCGAGCTCCGGGTCCTCGGCTACCGAGTACTCACCTTCCGGACCGTCGGCGATTCGCCCGGCAGTTTTCGGGCCTTGCTGGAAGAGCTGGATGGACGGGTGGAACTCTTGTTCTCCACCGGGGGCCTGGGACCCACCGAGGACGATCGGATTCGAGCGGAGGCGGCTACCGTGCGGGGAGTTCCCCTGGCCCCCGTGCCCGGCGCGGAGGACCGGTTGCGCAGGCTCTTCCGGCACAATCGCGCTGGGGAGGCGCCCCCCCCTTGGTTCCTTGCCCAGGGAAGCGTGCCGGAAGGGGCTCTTCCCATCCTGAACCCGGTCGGCACCGCTCTCGGCTTCTTCCTGGAGCTGCCGCGGGGCAGTCGTCTGCTGTCCTTGCCGGGTCCGCCCCGGGAAGCGATGGAGTGTTTCGAACGGGGGAATGGTCGGGCGATCCTCCTGCGGGAGCTCCCTCCGGGTCCTCCGGAACGGGTCCGCAGCTTCCACACTTCTGGAGAGCCGGAATCCACGGTGGAGGCTCGGATCCGCGATCTGCTCGCCGCGGAGGGCCCCGTGCGCTACGGAATCACCGCCGGAGCGGGCCAAGTCACGGTCTCCGCCGCCGCGGGCGGCCCGGAGGCGGAGGCTCTGCTGGACCGGGCCGAGACCGAGTTGCGCTCTCGGCTGGGGGCCCGCATCTGGGGAAGGGATCGAGAGGAACTCGGCGCCGTCGTACTCGGAGAACTCCAGAGGAAGGGTGCGACCCTGGCGGTCGCGGAGTCCTGCACGGGCGGCCTCCTGGCCTCGACCTTGACCGCCTTTCCGGGGGCCAGTCGCTCCTTCCTGGCCGGTTGGGTTTGCTATTCCAATGCCGCTAAGGTGCGGGACCTCGGGGTATCGGCTTCCCTGCTGGAATCTCGAGGCGCGGTTTCCGCGGAGGTCGCGGTCGCA
>CAYVRL010000316.1:0-3391 GCA_964454065.1 uncultured Planctomycetales bacterium
CTCCAGCTCCAATTCCCGCTCCTCGCAGCCGAGATCCGCCGGACATCGGCATTCGGCGACGATCGGTCCCCGGGCCTTCTTGCGGTATTCCATTCCCAGGTCCACCACGATCCCACGGGCCTCGGGAGGGAGGGCGGCGAGCATCGCCAGGCCGCTGCAGACTTCCGCGAGGTTCAGCAGTGCCACCGCGTGCAGGGAACGCAGATGGTTGCGATGGGCGGGGCGATCGGCCATCGCCACCCGGGCGTAACCCGGACGGAGTTCGAGAACGCGGGGATGGATGGTGCCGGTGTAGGGCGCGGTCCTTCCGACGAGGAAGCCGAAGAGACGACGACCCCCGGGAAGACGGGAAAGACTCCGCCAATGGCGGAGGAGCCGACTTTCGGGGGCATCGGAGGAGGACACTCCCGCAGCCTACAGGCCCTTGCCCGGGACGGGAACTAGACGGCCTCCCCGGCCAGGATCTCGCCGATCTTCTTCAGCATGTCCTTCGGTACGAAAGGCTTGCGGAAGACCGCATCGGCTCCGAGGGCATTGGCCAGCTTCAAGTAATTCTCGGTCTCCACCATGCCTCCGCCCGACATCGCGATGATCCGCATGGTGGGGTGCTGGCGCCGGGCTTCCATGATGTTCTCGAGTCCATCCTGTTCCGGCATCACGATATCGGTGATCAGGAGATCGAAGGCACCTCCATCGAGTTCCCGCATCGCTTCCTTGCCATCGCAAGCGGTTCGGACTTCGTATTTGAAGAGTTCCAGGAAACGCCGCAGCGTATCCCGAATCTCGATGTCGTCGTCGCAGATGAGGATCCGCGCCAAGGTATGCCTCCGGATGATCAGGGGTGATGGAGTGGGATGGACGGCACGCAGGAACACGGCCGCTCTCACTCTCCGTCGGCGGATCGGGAGTGGAACTGGAGGAAATTTCGGCGACGACCCGGTTCCGGAGCCGCGCTCGGGAATGAACTCAAGGAAAAGGCCTTGCCTTGCCGAAGGAGAGGCGGAGGAAAGGCCCCCCTCCCTTCCCCTGCTCCACCCATGGCCGCCAAGGAAACCCAGCCCCAAGACCAGCCGGACCCGGCTTTCGAAGCCGCTTTCCGGGCCGAGACCGAGCAATTGCTGCTCCACCGCTTGCGGCTGGCGCTCGGAGTGGGTTCCGCTCTCTACCTGCTGTTCTTCATCCTCGACCTGTGGGTCTTCCCCCAGCACTGGCTCACCTTCCTGGGCATCCGCGCCTTCGTGGCGGCGATGTCCCTGACCACGATCGCCATCACCTATCACACGCTGGGACGGCGCTGGCTGGTTCCCCTCTCGGTCGCGATCATGACGGTGGGGACCCTCGGCCTCTCGGCGATGACCTGGATCGAGGGGGGATTCGCCAGCGACTACTACTTCGGCAACATGCTGGCCCTGTTCCTGGTGGGGCTCTTCTTCCCCTGGAGTGTGCGCACCGCCATCGTGTACAGCGGCCTGGTGATCAGCGGATATGCGATCCCCAATACCTTCTTCCACCCGGGTACCGCACAGGATGGAGTCCTTCCGGTTTTCTTCCTGCTCGGCACTTCGGCCCTGACCTGTTACGCGACTCTGGCGATCGACAAGTCGCGGCGCACGGAATTCGCCTTGCGCAATCAACTCGAGGCCGCCAACGCGGAACTCCAGAAGTTGGACGAAGCCAAGACCCGCTTCTTCTCCAATGTGAGCCATGAGCTGCGCACGCCCCTGATGCTGATCCTGGGCCCCTTGGAGTCGATGCTCCGCGGCACCGCCTCGGACCCGGCGGCCTTGCTCCAGGCGATGAACGCCAACGCGCACCGCCTGCTGCGTCAGGTCAACACCATCTTGAACTTCTCGCGCATCGAAGCCGGACGCCAGGAGTGCCACCCGGTTCCGGGCCGCGTGGGCTCGGTTCTGCACGATCTGGTCACGGCCGCGGTTCCGTATGCCAAGAAACGGGGCATCCAGCTCACTGGGGAAGGCCTGGAGGAACTACCCGATTCCTGGTTCGATCACGAACAGATCGAAACGGTGGCCGCCAACCTGCTCTCGAACGCAATGAAGTTCACCCCGGACGGGGGCGAAGTGACCGTGCGTGCGGGGACCGAAGGGGACAAACTCTGGTTCGAGGTTGCGGACACGGGGGTGGGAATACCCGAGAAGGATCTGGACAAGGTCTTCATCCGCTTCCATCAGGTCGATGGCGGCAAGGGGGGCAAGATCCAGGGAACGGGGCTGGGGTTGGCGCTGTCCCGCGAACTGGTGCGCCTCCACAAGGGGGAGATGAGTGTTTCGAGTACCCTGGGCGAGGGCACTTGCTTCCGAGTGGAACTCCCGCTGGGACGCCCCGAGGGGGCCGAGGAAGCGCCCCCCGCGGAGACTGCCCCCAGGGTCGAACGAGACGACGCGGGCGCCACCCAGTTCGCGGACCTGGTCAAGCCCAGCCTGGAAAACGCCCAAGGCGGGCAGCAGGCACCCGAGGGAGCACCGCTCCTGATGGTCGTGGACGACAACCCCGACATGCGCAACTTCGTGGCCCAGTCGCTTTCGCGCCTCTATCGGGTGGTGACCGCCGAGGACGGACAGGACGGTCTGGAGACCGCCCGCCGCACGCATCCCGACCTGATCGTCTCCGACGTGATGATGCCGCGCCTGGACGGTTTCGGCATGGTCGAAGCCCTGCGCAAGGACAAGGCCTTCGCGGCGACGCCGATCATCATGCTGACCGCCCGGACCGGATCGGAAGCGATGGTCAAGGGTTTGAGTCTGGGGGCGGTGGACTACGTCAACAAACCCTTCAAGCTGGTCGAGATCGAGGCCCGGATCGCCGCCCAGTTGCGCATGCGGCAGGTGGAGAAGACCTTGGACGAGCGGGACAGCCGCCTCGTGGCGGTGGGCCAGTACCGCCTGCGACGACGACCTCAGCCGAGCCGGCCACGATCTGGTCATGGCCGATCTGGATGGCTTTCATGGCAGAGCCGCAGACCTTGTTGATGGTCACTGCTCCTGCAGTGTTGGGTATGCCCGCTTTCCGCGACGCCCGGCGGGCCGGTGCCTGCCCAACCCCTGCAGACAGAACACAACCCATCAAGACATCATCAACCGCTTCAGGGTGTACACCGGCGTGCTCGAGTGCACCGCGTATGGCCGCAGCGCCGAGTTCATCCGCGGGTACGGTGGCAAACTGGCCCTGGAAAGAGCCGATGGGGGTGCGCCTGGCACCGACAATGACGACTTTGTTATTCATTTAAAAAAACTCCAGCTAATTATGATCTGTTGTATAACGTAGGAGGGACCAGCTGTGCTGGTCGCGATTTTTTAAAATTGTTACATGGTTTGTAGGCCCTGCTGCTTCATCAACACGCGCAACATAGCGACATCCGCCGGGATGTCAT
>CAYVRL010000317.1:0-3390 GCA_964454065.1 uncultured Planctomycetales bacterium
CTCACCAGCAGCAGCGCGGTACCGCCTGCCACCAGACCGCTGATCGTGAGTTGGGGCGGCGGCGGCGGTACGTCGTAATAGACCGTCCCGTTCCACTCGCGGTTGGGGAAAGTCGTGCCGCTGAAACCCGGACCCTTCCCACAGTTGGTGATGAGGCTCAGCTCGGCGTTGGAGAAGGTCACGGGGCCGGTGGAATCCGTGTATTCCAGGACTCCGATGGCGTAGCTGCGTAGGTCGATGTAGATCCCGTAACTCTGTCCGGCATGGAAGGTGACGCCGTTGCCGAAGACGCCCACGAAGGTGGGTTGACCGACTCCCTTTCCGGTGCCCGTGCCGCTGGCCAGCAAGGTCCAGCCGGTGGCGCTGTCCTCGTTGCCGAAGGAAGTACCGATCCGGTACCAGACGTCGGCGCGAACCGTTCCGCCGAAGTTGGCCGTATTCAAGTCGAAGCCGGTGAGGTTCAGGTCCACCGCGGGAGTGAGATCGAACATGTTGCCGGCGTAGGCGTCGTTCGCCGCGAAGAGCGTGGTCAGGTTACCGGTCGTCCGAGGACTTCCACTGACCAGGGGGCTCGGAGCGATTTGGACGAGGAGGAGGAGGAAGGGCAATATTCGATTCCGTGCGCGACCGCGGGAGAACCGATCCCTATTCGGGTGGAAGCCCATGGTATCCTCGAAATTCCTCTTTCGCCTGCCATCCCGACCTTTTTCCGGGGAAGAACTCCCTTCCCCGCAGAAGGAGATATTTTCCTGTCCGCGTATCCTTCCTACTTCGTCTCCCTAGAGAATGCCGGTGTCGTTTTCCTGCCGCGACTCCACCGCCATCCCATCCGCTCCCAACCCGACTTCCCGACGAAACCATGAGGAACTGGAACTCTCTCCTCCTTCTCGGGGTTGGCACGATTTTTGACCCCCCTTCTGAGTCAAACACAAATCGTCGTCGTTGATGGAACCGGCCTCACCCAGGGGGCCTTTCCGAGCATCACCGATGCCGTGGCCAGCTCTCCTCCCGGAACGAAGATCTTCGTCAAGGGGATGGTCCTCGATGGCTCTCCCGTCGGCTACTGCGAAAGCCCTTATTTCCCCTCCCAGAATCCCGAAACTTTCCCCATTCATCTCAAGCCCGGCATGACTCTCCAATCCAGTGGTTCGCAACGCCCTTACCTCGGGGGCAACTTCGATTTCTTGGCCAAGGACACGATCTTCGCCTGGAACCATGAAGGACTCGATCTGACCGTGAACGGGGGAAGTTCGGATGGACATGCGGGGGCGAACCAAGGCTGGGACATCGGCATCGCCGCAGCGACTGCCGACCATCCCCAGAGTGTTTCCCCGACTGATTACTATGGTGCCTATCACATCACCATGAATGGTGCGGAGATCAAGGCTTTTCGAGTCGCTGGCGTCTACGGTTCGGTCGCCTACGAACACCGCGCCCGATTCGACTTCAACGGGCAAAGCTCCGTGACTGGAACCGGAGGAGCAGGGATCTGGGCCTTCGCCTCGACCGAGGTCCCCTCATGCTTCCGAGCCATCGTGAATGTTCGTTTCGTCAACGACTTCGTGTGGAACAACGGCGGCGGCGCCTTCCTCGGCCAGTTGAAGGGGGACGATGCCTACCTGCTGACCCCCTTGGAGCACTGTACGATGGTCGGCAATGCAACGACATCACCGGACCACACGGTGGAGGTCCAGCTCTTGACGCCTTCGACGCCCGGTCTTTTCGAATGGTGGGAGAAGCGCACGAACGCCACGAGTACCAGCTACACCCACATGCGCCTCGTGGATTCCATCTTCCAGCGCGACCCGAACCATGGCACCACCGGAGGGAATGACTTCGGCCCCGGTCTCTCTTCGTTGAAAACCTATCTTACGACGAACGGAGGAGGTTTCGTGGGTTTGATCAGCATCGCAGGTCGTCGCTCCTTTCCCTCCTTACCCAGTTCCTATGAACTTTGCACGGTGGACAACTCCCCCTTTGCCGCAACGGTGGACTTGCAGTTGACGCTCCCCGAGCAACTATTCCTCTACGGGACCTTGACTTCCTCCTTCGACAAAACACCAGCATCCTTGCACCTCTATGCTCCCGAGGTGGATTTCGATTACAACCTCAGCCCTCGTCCGCCCATCTCGACTGGGGATCAGGACAAGGGAGCCTACCAAGCACAATGAGAAAGCTCTCGTACCTCCTCAGCTTCCTCCTCATTCCCTTCATGGGCGCCGTCTTGCTGGCAGCGCCCCAGCAGGTGGATCGGGAATGGGTCGTCCAATCCATCCTCCGCTCGGATTCCGCCACTCCCGGTTTCTACGCCTACTGGGGGGGGTCGCAGAATCGCAGGGCGACCAGAACGGGGATGGACTAGGCGAATTCTACCTCCAATATGACCTCGTCCCACACTCCACGTCCTCTGGCAGCGGTCGTACGAACTGGTTTGCTCTCGTCAATGGAGCCACCATGAATCCCTTGGTTCCCGTTGACGCGCAATCCCACTTCCGAGGCGATAATTCTGGCAATCTCCTGCTCCATACTCCCAACGAAATCGTCCTCGCTTCCCTTGGTTACTTGGAGTACCCTACCACCGTCAAGACCTGGCATCTCCATCCCTTTGGTCTGGCGAACCAGGGATACGTACCGCCAACGCCTCCTCGTCCTGAGCTCCATGGTCTCTATTTCCTTTTCCGAGGCGGGGACATCAACCATGATGGGTGGGAGGATTTCTTCTTCAACGCCCACATTGCCAGCACCTCCGAGTTCGTTGCAGGAATGGTCGACGGGAAGAGTCTCGATGTGAGGTGGCAATATCGACGTCCATATTTGTACAAAGAAAAATTCTGTGAGCAAACCGGGTTTGGATCCTCTCCGGACCTCGACGGGGATGGGATTCCGGATTCCGTGGCTTCCTGCCTGCTCATGCGCACCTATGGAGTCCTGGAGTACGACCTCATTGCTCTTTCGGGAGTGGACGGATCCGTCATCTGGGAACGAATCGCTCCTCAACCCCAACGGATCTCGACGGGGACGGAGTCAGCGATGTCTTCACGGTCGGGGAGGACACCGTGACCGCCTTGAGTGGCGCCGACGGATCCGTCGTTTGGGAACGAGCAGCCGGATTGAAACCTTTCCTCCCTTCCGAACCCCCCGGTATGGACGCCTATGCTCTCTCTCCTCCCACTTTCTTCACCACCGAATTGGGCAATCCCGGCGCTTCGGAGATTTGTTACACGGTCTGGATGGCGAGTTCCTCCCCGACTTCCCGTGCCGAACGCTTTGGAATCGTCCACCTCGGGCCCCAGTACGGCAACGTGCGCAAGCTCGCCCCCCTGCCGCTCGATCTTCTTCCCTGGTCTCTGGAACCGGTGCCTGCCGATGGTGTCACCGCGAATTCCTTTC
>CAYVRL010000318.1:0-3383 GCA_964454065.1 uncultured Planctomycetales bacterium
CCTCAACCACCTGTCCCTGATAATCGGTGTCTACCTCCTGACACTGGTGCTGGCTGGCGTCCTTGTCGAGGACCCCGGCCAGCACCGCCGGCTGGTTGGCGATGATCCCCACGCTGCGTCCGCTCAGGCGCCCGAACCCGCACACGATGTTGCGCGCGTACGCGGCCTGGACCTCCAGGAAGTCGTGATCGTCCAGGATCGCGAGGATCGCCTTGCGCACCTCGTAGGGCTGATTCGAGGCCGCGGGAACCAGCTCGCGCAGTTCCGGACAGAGCCGTCCGTCCGGGTCCTCGGTGGGCCGGAGCGGAGGATCCTCGGCGTTGTTGGCGGGCAGGAAGGAGAGCAGGCGGCGGATCCGCGCCAGGCACTCCGCGTCGTCGGCGCAGGAGAAATGACTCACCCCACTGACTTCCTCGTGCACCCGGGCCCCCCCCAACTCCTCGGAAGTGACGTCCTCGTGGGTGACGGTCCGCACCACCTCCGGCCCGGTGATGTGCATGTAGGAACTTCCTTCGACCATGAAGATGAAGTCCGTCAGGGCGGGTGAATAGACCGCGCCACCCGCGCAGGGGCCCATGATCGCGGAGATCTGGGGGACCACCCCGCTGGCCAAGGTATTGCGCAGGAAGATGTCGCTGTAGCCCGCCAGCGAGATCACGCCCTCCTGGATGCGGGCGCCGCCCGAATCGTTCAAACCGATCACCGGAATCCCGATCTTCAGGGCCAGATCCATCAGATTGCAGATCTTCTGGGCGTAGCTCTCGGAGAGACTGCCCCCGAGCACCGTGAAGTCCTGGCTGAAGACCGCCACCGGTCGCCCGTCGATGGTCCCGGTGCCGGTGACCACGCCGTCCCCCGGGTAGCGCTGCCGCTCGAGACCGAAATCCTTGCAGCGGTGCATGACCAGGGCGCCGATCTCCTCGAAGGAACTCTGGTCCAGGAGCAAGTCCACGCGCTCCCGGGCGCTCATCTTGCCCTTGGCGTGTTGGGCGGCGAGTCGTTTCTCGCCGCCTCCGAGCAGGGCTTGGGCGCGCAGGGCCGCGAGCCGTTCCGCTACCGAGTCCTTCATGCTCCGCCCTCCACCAATTCGGTCAGGACCCCGTCCAGACTCCGGGGATGGACGAAAGCCACCCGGGTGCCGCCCGCGCCGGGGCGGGGTTCGGGATCGATCAGGCGGCCGCCGCCGTCGGCCACCCGTGCCGCCGCCGTCCCGCAGTCCTCCACCGCGAACGCGAGATGATGGAGGCCGCCCCCGCGGCGGGCGAGGAAGCGGCCCACCGGGGAGTCGGGGCGCAGGGGACGCATCAGTTCGATGCGGGTCTCCCCGGCGTAGAGCATCTGGACCTCGACGCCTTGCTCCTCGACCCTCTCGCGTGCTCCCACGCGCAGGCCGAGGAGCTCCCGCCAGCTCCGGGTGGCGGCGTCGAGGTCCTCGACCGCGACCGCGATGTGATCGATTCCGAGAACCTTGGACATGGGGGGAAAGGGGCCCGCTTCGGGGGCGATGGGTCGCGAGTATAGTTTCGCCCCGCCGCGCCCCGCACCCGCCATGGAAGCCCCCGCCGTCCCGCCCTCCTCCGCCCTCCGCTTCCGCGCCCGTCTCGCGACCCGCTGGTCGGACGAGGACAGCGTCGGAGTACTCAACAACGCGGTCTATCTGACCCTGCTGGAGGAGGCCCGCTACCGCTACTTCGACCACTTGGGGCTGATCCGCCCGGATCATCGCTTCCGTTTCCTGCTCGGCCAGACCTCGATCCGTTTCCTCGCCCCGGGCCGGGGGCCGGCGGAGATCGAAATCGAAATGGCGACCACCGCCTTGGGATCCAAGTCCTTTCGCCAGGCCTATCGGATCCTGGGGCCCGAAGGCACGGCCTGGGCCGAAGCCGAGGCGGCGATGGTGATCTGGGATCTGGAAAGGCGCCGCTCCGCCCCCATCCCCCCGGCCTTTCGCCAACGGGTCGCGGCTTTCGAAGGCCTGGACGCCGCGCCTCAGAAACCCGAGGGCGCGGAGTAGGGCGCGAAGCTGCGCCCCAGGGCCGCGCAGATCTCGCCCACGGTGCAATAGGCCTCCACCGCGGCCAGGATCGGCTCCCCCAGCGCGCCTTCCTTCTCGGCGGCTTCCGCCACCGCCTCCAGGGCGAGCGCCGCGGCCCCCGCATCCCGTTCCGCGCGCGCCGCCTCCAGGTCCTCGAGGATCTCCTCGCGTCCCCCGGGATCGGGGCGGAAGACCTCGACCGGGGCCTCGTCCTCGACCCGAAAACGATTGACGCCGACCACCACCGTGCTGCCGTCCTCGACCGCGCGCTGATGCCGAACCGCCTCGTGATGGATGGCGCGCTGCACGTAACCCGCCGCCACCGCCCCCACCATGCCCCCGTACTCGCGCTCCACCCGGACGATCTCCGCCTCGGCGGCTTCCTCCAGATCGAGGGTCAACTTCTCGACGTAGGGACAGCCCCCCAGCGGATCGGCGACCTTGGCCACCCCGCTCTCGTGGGCGAGCACTTGCTGGGTACGCAGGGCCAGGGCGGCAGAGGCCTCGGAGGGCAAGGAGACCGCCTCGTCGTAGCCGTTGGTGTGCAGGGACTGGGTGCCGCCGAGGATCGCCGCCAGGGCCTGGACCGTGACCCGAACCGTGTTCACGAGCGGCTGCTGGGAGGTCAAGGTGCTGCCCCCCGTCTGGGTGTGGAAACGCAGCTTCCAGGCCCGCGGATCCTCCACTTCGAAACGCTCGCGGACGATCCGCGCCCACATGCGCCGCGCCGCCCGGAACTTGGCGACTTCCTCGAAGAGTTCGTTGTGGCCGTTGAAGAAGAAGCTGGTCCGGGCCGCGCAGGCCCCCAGATCCAGACCCGCGGCGCGGGCCGCCTCCAGATAGGCGATCCCGTCCCCGAGCGTGTAGGCCAGCTCCTGGACCGCCGTGCATCCGGCCTCGCGCATGTGGTAACCACTGACCGAGATCGGGTTGAAGCGCGGCGCGCGCTGCTGCTGGAAACGGAACAGCTCGGTGGTCAGGCGCATCGAGGGCTCGACCTCGAAACGGTAATTCCCCCGGGCGATGAATTCCTTCAGGATGTCGTTCTGGACCGTGCCACGGATTCGTTCCGGAGCCACGTCCTGACGGCGGCAGAGAGCCAGGTACATCGCGAAGAGGATCAGCGCGGTGGCGTTGATCGTCATCGAGGTGGAGACCCGGTCCAACGGGATCTCGGCGAAGAGTCGTTCGAAGTCCCGTAGGGAATTGATCGCGACCCCCACCTTGCCGGCCTCGGCCTCGGCCAGGGGATGGTCGGAGTCGTAGCCGATCTGAGTGGGCAGGTCGAAGGCAACGCTGAGGCCGGTCTGTCCCTTTCCCAGCAAGTAGCGGAATCGGGCGTTGGTCT
>CAYVRL010000319.1:0-3365 GCA_964454065.1 uncultured Planctomycetales bacterium
CCTCCCGAAGAAGTTCCACACGCTCTGATGCCCCCCGCGTCCCAGGCCGTGGCCGACGTTGGGCCAGAAGCGGCTCTCGTAGGCCTTCCCGGCCCGGTCCAGGGCCTCGATGAGTTGGAAGGCGTTGTTGGGATGGACATTGTCGTCCACCATGCCATGGGTGATCAGGAGGTGGCCCTCCAGGTTCTCGGCGTAGGTCATCGCTGAGCCGGTGTCGTAACCCTCGGGGTTGAGTTGGGGGGTACTCATGTAGCGTTCGGTGTAGATGGTGTCGTAGTTCCGCCAATCGGTCACCGCCGAGGCCGCCACCGCCGCGGTGAAGACGTCGGGATGTTCGAGAATCCCCATCGCCGCCATGTAGCCGCCGTAGGAGACGCCGAAGATTCCCACCCGCTTCCCATCGATGTAGGGGCGTTTTCGCAGCAAGCGGACCGCATCCGCGTGGTCCTGGATGTCCACGTCTCCGAGATGGAGATAGGTCGAAGCCAGGAAGGCCTTCCCACGGCTACTGGTCCCGCGACTGTTGACCTTCATCACCAGGTATCCGCGGGCGCACAAGGGGTGCGGAGTGTGGACGTAAGTGGGACGGAATTCGATGGTGTCGGGACCGGCATAGAGGGGGTCCATCAGAGGGTATTCCTTGGTGGGATCGAAATCCTCGGGCTTGTAGAGGACGCCGTAGATCTGGAAGCGTCCATCGTCGGACGGGAAGGAGAACGTCTCGGCGAGATCGGCGGCGCTCGCGGGATCGCTCTCGGCGAGTTGGGCCATCAGTTTCCCGTCCTTGGTGCGATAGAGGGCGGTGCAAGGGGGGGTGTTCACGTCCTCGTACTGTGCCACCAGCCAGGCATGATCCGGCGAGAGGTGGAAGTTCGAATGGTGCATGTCCAGGGTGGTCACTCGATGGTCGCCCTTGCCGTCCAGACCCACCAAGTGGTACTGGAGGTAGTAGGGATTGGCGGGGGAGTCGTAGGCGGTGAAGCCGACCGTGCCGGTCTGCTCGTCCACGAACTCGATCCGCTCGGTCTGGAAACCGTCCGGCGTCACGGTGGTGAGGAGACGGCCGTTGGTGTCCCTCAGCTCGTAGTGGGTGTAACCGCCGCGGTCGGTTTCCCAGAGGAAGCGGTGGCCGTCCCGCAGCCACAGGATGCGGGGAAGGTTCTTCTGCCAGGTGTCCTGGTGCTCTGCGACGACCACCCGGGTGCGTCCGCTCTGCGGGTCGATCGCCAGCAACTTGAGGTCGTGTTGCAAGCGGTCGGTCCAATGGATCATCAGGGTGTCCCCGTCGGGGGAGGCCACCATTCCGTAGAGGTATTCCTCGCGGCCACCCCCGGCGTCGATCCGTTTGCGCTTGTGGCTGGCCAGGTCGTAGACCCAGAGTTGTACTCCCGGATTGGTGGCGCCCGCCTTCGGGTAGTATTCGCTGGCGAGGGAGGTGTTGACGTCGGTCCAGCCGGTGACCAGATAGAAAGGACGCACGGCGCTGTCGTCGAAGCGGTAGTAAAGCAGTTTCTTGGAGTCCGGGGTCCACCACATCGCGAGCCGCTGTTCCAGCTCCTCGCCATAGACCCAGCTCGCGGTTCCGAAGTGGATTCGTGCGTTTCCGTCTCGGGTGACTGGGATCTCCTTGCCGCTTCGTTCGTCGACGAGGACCACGTTCCAGTCCCGGTAATGGGCCTCCCACCGACCGTCGGGGGAGTCCACTCGTTCATATTGCCTCCCACGGCCTGGGCGACCGACGGGTTTGCCGAGTGAGGCTCGAACACGGTCGCCGCCGCGGGGCTGACCCGCGACTCCCTTTCCTTCCGATGCGGGAATTCCTTTCTTGCGGAAGGTCCTCAGGTCGAGGGAGTAGCGCTGTCCCTCGGAACTGTAGTACAGAGTGCGACCGTTCGGGTCCCAGGCGACCTCGGAAACCGTACCCGGGCCGTCGTAGCGAGAGCCGTCGTGTTGAGCCGGGGCGCGACCGGGGAGGAGCAGCGCGCAGCAGGCGGCGAGGAGCGGAAGACGCAACTGGGGTAGGAGTCGATCCATCGGTTTCGGCCCGGACGGGCGGTGGTGCCGGATTCTACGTAGTTCCCGATCGGCCGAGTTTTCCACAGATGTAACCCGGAGGATTTTTTTTCGTCTGCTCCATGCCCTCGTTTGCGGAGGGTTGATTGGATGGACACGCTCCCTTCTTCCCCTGGCGAGCTGATTCGCCGCGTCGAGTTCTTCCTGCTCGGCCGTCTGGGCGATCCCGATCTCGCCCGGGACCTCGCTCAGGAGGCGTACGCCCGGCTCCTGAGGGTCCAGCGCTCCGGGGTTCCGCTGCGTGATCCGCGGGCCTGGGTGTTCCGGGCCGCTCGCAACCTCGCGGTGGACGAGATCCGGCGCAAGCTCCCTTGTCCGTTGGGGTTGGATGCCCTGGGCCTGATCGCCGAGCGTCAGGCTCGGGAGGAGGGTTCGGAACCCTTGTGGCGTCTCGGCGCCCGTGAGGTCGCCCGGGGAGAGCTGTTGGAGTTGTTGCCCACCGCGTTGGGCCGACTTCCGGCGCAATACCGTCGCTTGTTGGATGCCCACTACGTGGAGGGCTTGGGTTGTGAAGCGGTCGCGGAGCGGGAGGCCCTGACCCCGCAGAACGTGAAGGTCAAACTCTTTCGGGCCCGGAATCGCTTGCGCGCCCTGTTGGAGGCGCAACTGCACCGGGGAAACGGAGCCCACCGGGAAAGGTTGTAACCGAGGCCCGATCCTGCCGTCTGCCTCCGCGCTGCGTAGCACTCACTCAACCCGCAATCCTTCGGAGGTAACCGATGTTCGCACCCATCCTACTCGCAGCCCTGACCGCCCTGGGGGGCGGTGAAGTCCCGAAACTCGCCAGCGCTCGAGCCCAGCTCGACCACGCGAAGGAGTTGAAGAGCGCCGCTCGAGGCACGCGTGGGGCCGAGCGGGTCCACGCCCTGGATCGCGCCTGTGAGGCCTATGCCGCCGTCGTGGGTTACTGGCCCGACAGTGGTCCGATCTGCGCCGAAGCTGCATTCCGCGAGGGCGAATTGCACCGTGGTCTCGGGCGCCCTGGGGAAGCCCTGGGGGCCTTCCAGACCGCAGTCGAAAAAGGGGTCGATACTCCCTACGAAGCCCGTGGGTGGCTGGAGATCGGGCACCTGCAACGCCGCCAAGCCCACTTCGAGGAGGCCTTGGCCTCCTATGCCAAGGTGATGGGGCTGAAGGGCGCGGCCTTGCGTTATCGGAACGACAGCCGCGAGTGGAGCGGAAAGGTCCACCTCGCCTTGCAGGACTGGGAGGAAGCAGCCGCCAGCTTCCGGGCCTGGGCCGAGCACGCCGAGGGACCCGTGGAGGTCGTCCGCGCCGTGGATCTGGAGGCT
>CAYVRL010000320.1:0-3365 GCA_964454065.1 uncultured Planctomycetales bacterium
TTGGCCGCGGTGGTCTACCTGTTGACCACCGGCCCCGGCAGCGGGGAAACCCCATCTCCTTCGCCGGAGGACACGGTTTCGACCGACGGCGGTCCCGCGCCGAAGCAGGACGAGGCCCACCCCGCCAGCCTCGGCCAGATCGATCTGGACCCGGGCGACGGCGGACGAGAGGCGGCCCCGGCCCGCACCGAGATGGCCGCCCCCAAGGGCCGTGCCGGTCTGATCCGCGGAACCGTCGTGGACGAATCCGGGCAGGCGATCACCGGCGCTCACGTGATCCTGACCGAGCGTCCGGACCCTGCGCAGTTCTTCGCGGTCCAGGCGCAGCCGCCGCCCAGCATCGAACGACGCAGCGATGGCCGCGGCCGCTTCGTCTTCGAAAGCCTGCCCCTGGGAAAGGATTTCGACATGTGGGTCACCCATCCGGAGTACGCTCCCGCCCCCGGAATCCCGGTCACGGTGTTGAGCGAGGACCAGGATCTCAAGCCCGTGGTCCTCGACAAGGGCTTCACCCTCGGAGGCACCGTACACGACACCAACGGCAACCCCATCCAGGCCGAGATCCAACTGCGACGCCTCGGCGGCACCTTCGCGGTCCGCGCGCCCGACGACGAAACCGACGCCGAGGTGGGCCGCCTGCGCACCGTCACCGCCGACGGCAATGGCCACTACCTCCTCGATCGCCTGAGCCCTGGAAGCTGGAGCATCCGCGCGGAATACGAAGGCTATGCCACGTTCACCTTGCCCGCGATCCAGATCGGCAACGAGAAGAATGCCACCCAGGACATCGAAATGGGGCCCGAGTTCCGGATCTCCGGCACGGTCCGGGACGCGGACGGCAATCCGGTCGCGGATGCCCGGGTGGACGTCGGCCGGACCCGCCCCCGCCCGATCTTCTCCGCCAACACCCAAACCGACGCGGAGGGCCGCTTCACCGTCCGGGGACTGCCCAAGGGCAGTTACGGAGTCAGCGCGATGGCCCCCGGATTCTCCCGGGGCCGAGCCATGCGTCCCGTCCAGGCCGGCGACGACGACGTCGAGATCACCCTCCATCCCCGCGGCGCGGTCAGTGGCCGGATCACCGAAACGGATGGCAGCCCGATCACCCGTTTCCGTCTGGAACTCTATTCCATCAACCCCGGTACCACCCTCTATCGTCATGCTGCCGGCCCCCAGGACTTCCAGGACCCCTCCGGCAATTACCTCTGGAAAGACATCGAACCCGGCACCTACCGGTTGCTCGCGACCGCGCCCGGCCATGCCCCGACCTACTCCCCCGGTTTCAGCGTGGGCCGTGAAACCTTGCAAGGCGTGGATTTCGAACTAGTCCAGGGCGGTTTGGTGCGCGCCACCGTCGTGGACCAGGAGGGCAACCCCATCTCCGGGGCCGAAATGGTCCTCCACGGCCGGGACTGGACCAAGGAGAGTGCGGTGGGCCTCTTCGGCGGGGTCGGCCCCGACCCCAACAACGTGCCGCGAATGAGCGCCACCAGCGGTCCCGACGGAAAGCTGGAATTGCGCAACGCCTATCCGGGCCAGGTGCGCATCGAACTGAAGCACCCCGTCTTCCTCAGTGAGTTCAGCAACGTCGAGATCACGGCGGGCGGAGTCGTGGATCTCGGCACCGTTCGAATGCGCCGCGGCGGCGTGATCTTCGGTCACGCCGTGGACGGCAAGGGCCAGCCCCTCGCCGGAGGCACGGTCTATCTGACCCGCCAGAACAGCGATGGCTTCGGCGGCATCGGCCGCAACATGCGTCTGGACGCCCAGGGCCGCTTCCGCTTCCAGGGACTGGATTCGGGCAGCTACAAGGTCAGCGCCGCCTCGGTGAGCGGAAGCGGTTTCCTCTTCCTCGCCGAGGCCGAGGGCAGCACCAAGGAGATCTTCCTCCGGGAGGGCGAGGATCTCGAAGTGGTCCTGACCGTCCAATGACGTGGCCCGCGGGCCGTACAGTCGGAGCCTTCCCGACGCTCCGACCCCGGCTCGCCATGCCCTCCCGCCCCATCCTCCTTTCCGCCCTCCTCTTCCTCGGCTCCACCGCCGTCTCCGCCCCGGCGCAGCAAAGGGAGGTCTCGGCCCCCGCGCCCGCGTCCCCGGCGGGAAACCGCAGCGAGATTCGAACGCTCGATCTGCGGGCGCGGATCGGTTTCCTCGCCTCCGACGCGCTGGAGGGCCGAGAATCCGGCAAGCGGGGCGGCCACCTCGCCGCCGAATTCTTCGCCAAGCAGTGGCGCGATCTCGGCCTGAAACCGCTGGGCGAGGACGGCAGTTATCTGCTCCCCTTCTCCCTCGGCGAACTCGAGTTCTGGAACACCGCGGGCTTGCTGCCCGGCACCGACCCCGCCCTCGCCGACCAGATCCTGGTGGTCGGAGGCCACCACGACCACTGCGGGATCGGCGGACCGGGTGCCCTCGGTCCCAAGGTGCTGATCTACAACGGGGCCGACGACAACGCCTCCGGTTCCTCGGGGGTCGCCGAACTCGCGGAGTGGTTCGCGGCCCACCCCCTCCGCCATCCCATCCTGTTCATGACCTTCAGCGCCGAGGAACGCGGCCTGCTGGGCAGCGAGAACTTCGTGAAGCACGGGCCCATCCCCACCGACCACATGCTGGCGATGCTCAACTTCGACATGATCGGTCGCGCTCACGGCAAACTCTTCCTCGGCGGCATGGGTACCGCTGCCGAATTCCACCCGCTCTTCGACCCGTTGGTCGCGCAGTCCGGCTTCCAAACCGAAATCGGCGACCGCGGCGAGGCCCCGAGCGACAACTCCTCCTTCTACCGCGCCGGGGTACCCTCGGTCTTCCTCTTCACCGGCATCCACTCCGACTACCACCTCCCCACCGACGACGCCGACAAGATCGACTACGACGGCGAAGTCCGGGTCCTGGACCTGGCCCGCCAGATGCTCCAGGCCCTGGATCGCGAAGATGGCCCGTTGACCTTCCAGAAACGCGACGGCATGGCTTTGCCGGCGGAATTCAATCAGCGGATGTTCCTCCACATGCAGGAGGCCCAGGAATCCATCGCCGCCTTCCGCAAGGGGCGAGGGAAGATGGGGATCCGCATCCAGGAGAACGAGGACGGGGCACTGATCGTCGAGAACGTGCGCGAGGACTCCCCCGCCGCCAGGGCCGGAATCCTGGTCGGTGACCGGCTGGTCGAAGTGAACCGGAAAACGGTGAAGGACTTCGCCGATCTCCGCCGCCGACTCGAACTCCCGCGCAAGGGAGATCGGATCTACTTGAAGATCGAACGCGGCGGCGAAACGCTGGACTTCTCCTTCGCGCTGGAGTGAGGGGCGGCGAGGTCCGCCAGCACCGTGACCGGGCGGGCGCCGGCAGGGTCCACTTCGGGAACGGCC
>CAYVRL010000321.1:0-3360 GCA_964454065.1 uncultured Planctomycetales bacterium
CCGGCATCTCGTGTCAGGAAACGGGAAGAAGTCACCCGGCACAAAGTGTCAGGGTGTTCAGGGCGGAACCGGCACGCCACCAGGAGATCTGCTCGGCGTTGAGGGTGTGGCGGAGGGGGGCGCGGTCTTCGCTGCCGTCGGCGTGGTGGAATACGGCCGTGACGGGGCTGCCGGGGGCGAGGCCCTCCAGCCCCTCGAGGCTGACCCGATCCTCTTCCTGGACCTTCTCGTAGTCCGCGGGATCCACGAACTCCAGCGGCAAGACGCCCTGCTTCTTCAGATTGGTCTGATGGATGCGGGCGAAACTGCGCACGATCACCGCGGCGGCGCCGAGGTGCCGCGGGCACATCGCCGCGTGTTCGCGGCTGGAGCCCTCGCCGTAGTTCTCGTCCCCGACCACGACCCAGGGACGCCCCTCCGCCTTGTAGTGACGGGCGACCTTGGGCACTTCGACGTTGCCCTGCCCGCTCAGCAAGTCCCGGGTGGTGCCGCGGCCACCGGTGAAGGCATTGATCGCCCCGGTGAACATGTTGTTGGAGATATTGTCGAGGTGGCCGCGGTAGCGCAGCCACGGCCCCGCCGGGCTGATGTGGTCGGTCGTGGTCTTACCCTTGGTCTTCAAGAGCAGGAGCATGTTCGCATACTTCTCCAGCGGGATCGGCTCGAAAGGTTTCAGCAACTGCAAGCGCTCACTGTCCGCTGAGACCCTGACTTCCACCGCCGTCCGATCGACGGGCGGTTCCACGTAACCGACACCCATTCCGATGAAACCGTCCGCGGGAATGTCCGGCGCCGGAGCGGGCGCTTCCAAACGCCAGCGGGTGCCGTCCTCGTTCTCGATTTCATCCCTCGCGGGGTCGAAGGAAAGGCGCCCGCCCAGCCCCAGCGCCAGCACCGTCTCCGGGCTGCCGATGAAGGAAAGGGTCTCGGGGTTGCCGTCGTTCCGGGCCGGGAAGTTGCGGTTGAAACTCGTCACGATCGAATTGACCGTACCCCTCTCCATCCCCACGCGTTGCCACTGCCCGATACAGGGCCCGCAGGCGTTGGCGAGCACGGTGGCCCCCAAGCTCTCCAAGGCTTCGGCGTGGCCATCGCGGCGAATCGTCGCGAGCACCATTTCCGAGCCGGGCGAAATCATCAACGGAACCTTCAGTTTCGCGCCGTGGGCCTCCGCCTGCCGCGCGACGTCCACCGCGCGGGAAATGTCCTCGTAGGAGCTGTTGGTGCAGGAGCCGATCAGGGCGGCACTGATTCGGTCCACGTAACCTTCCTCCTGGACGGCCTTCTCCATGGTCGAAAGGGGGCGTGCGAGATCGGGCGTGTGGGGACCGACCAGGTGCGGCTCCAAGGTGTCCAGATCGATTTCCACGATCCGGTCGTAATACTTCTCCGGATCGACGGCGGTCTCGGGGTCCGCGGTCACCAGATCGAGGTTCTGTTCCGCCAGATCGGCCAGTTCCGCCCTCCCGGTGGCGCGCAGATAATCGCCCATCCGCCGATCGTAGGGGAAAGTGGAAGTCGTGGCGCCGTGTTCCGCCCCCATATTGCAGATCGTCGCCTTTCCGGTGCAGGACAGGGATTCGCAGCCGGAGCCGAAGAACTCCACGATGTGGTTGGTTCCTCCCTTGACCGTCAGGATTCCGCACAGTTTCAGGATCACGTCCTTCGGGGCCGCCCAGCCATGCAGCTTGCCGCTCAGCTTCACCCCGATCGATCGCGGTTGCAGCACTTCCCACGGGAAACCGGCCATCACGTCCACCGCATCGGCGCCGCCGACCCCGACCGCCACCATACCCAGCCCGCCGGCGTTCACCGTATGGCTGTCGGTACCGAGCATCATCCCGCCCGGGAAGGCGTAGTTCTCGAGGACGACCTGGTGAATGATGCCACTCCCCGGTTTCCAGAAACCGATCCCATAGCGGGCACTCACCGATTCCAGGAACTCGTAAACCTCCTGGTTCTCGTCGTTGGCGACCGCGAGGTCCTCCGCGCTGCCGGAGTGGGCGCGGATCAAGTGGTCGCAGTGCACGCTGGCCGGAACCGCCGATTCCTCGCGCCCCGCGCACATGAACTGCAAGAGGGCCATCTGCGCGGTGGCGTCCTGCATCGCCACCCGATCGGGGCGGAGCAGCAAGTAAGCGCTACCCGCCGCGAGTTCCGCACCCGAGGGATCGTCGAGATGGCCGAAGACGATCTTCTCGGCCAGTGTCAGCGGACGACCCAGCCGCCCGCGCACGATCTCCAGGCGCTGGCGAATGGCGGAATAAGCGGCACGGACGAACTCGGGAGTGGACTCGATCTGCGGCATGGGGGCCTCGCGGTTGACGGCTTTTCCGGCCTCGGGAAGGCCGGAAGGAAGGCGTCATTCTACCGCGGCCACCGTGTCACCATCGGGCGTGAAGTGGGGGAGCGGCCACAACCCCGGTCGACTGGGTCGGGAGAACCATTCGCCCATCACCCGCTCGCAGCGAAGGATTTCCCGCAGTCGGGCGCCGCGTAGCATTTGCGAAACCGCCTGTTGGGTCACTCCCATTTCTTCCGCGACCAGCTTCTGGCGGCCAAGGCGGCGGTAGGCGAGCACCGCGCGCTGTCGCGTGGCCGTCCACGAGGCGAGCTGCAAGGCGTGGAGTTCGGCACAGGCGCCGGCCAGCGCGAGTTCGTCCTCCTCCCGGCCGGGGAGCACGAAGCGGAAGGGCTGGCCATCCCGCTGGGCTTGCTCCAGGACCTCGGTGGCGCGGAGCCGGGCGCGGCGTTGCGCTTCCTCGCCGGTGTGGCGGCCGACCCCGACCAGGACTCCGCGGAGCGGAGCCGGCCAGACCAGTTCCTCGAGGGCGACGAGGGCGTCGAAGGCACGTTCCGGAGCAACCAGGACCGCGCTGAAGACCGTGTCCTCGACTTTGGGAGGGGCCGCAACCGCCGGGCCCAAGCGCTCGCCCCAGGGGCGGGCGGCGAACACCAGGGCTTCGGCCAGCGCGGCACGGCGGCGAGGCTGCAGGTGGCAGGCAGCGAAAGCGATCTGGGGACCAGCGGACATCGGGGACCATCGTAGAGGAACCGTAGAATGGATTCATGCGCGCTTTCGCCGCCGTCTTGATCTCGTCGCTCCTGGGTTGCGGCTCCTGGGCTTGCGGAGGCTCTTCCACGCCTCCCACCCAACATTCTCCGGCCCCCGTGCCGACGACCCCGCCCACCCCCGCCGCCTCTGCCCCCGTGGTCTACACCGCCCCCGACGGCAAGGCCTACACCAAGGCGGATCTCTGTTGCGGCGGCGCCTGCGGCACGCCCCCCGGCTACTGCTGCACGGGGGTCTGCTGCCCGGGCAAACCGATCTGGAACGGCCCGAAGTGGAAGATCGGCGAT
>CAYVRL010000322.1:0-3352 GCA_964454065.1 uncultured Planctomycetales bacterium
CTTCCCACCCCTCGTGAGATGATCGCGCACCTGGACCGGCGGGTCTTTGGTCAGGGGCGGGCCAAACAGGATCTTGCGGTGGCAGTCTACAACCACTATCTATCCCAGGCCTATCGCGAGCGCAACGGGGTCGATCTGGGGCGCCATCACATTCTGCTCCTGGGGCCGACCGGGGTGGGCAAGACCTATCTGGTGCGGACCCTGGCCGAGTTCCTGGGCGTGCCCGTGGGCTTCAGCAGCGCCGCCGGTCTGGTGGAGGCGGGCTTCAAGGGGAACTCGGTCGAATCCCTGGTGAAGAGCCTCCTGGATCGGGCCGGCGGCGATGCGCGCATGGCCGAGAAGGGCATCGTTTTCCTGGACGAGGTCGACAAGATCAGGTGCGGAGAGACCGGGGGCCTCCGTGACATCAGTGGGGAGGGGGTCCAGAACGCTCTGCTGACCCTGCTCGACGGGCGACTCTCGGAGGGATTCGAATCCAACCCGCACGACGCGGTGGATACCTCCCGGCTCCTGTTCGTCTGCGCGGGGGCCTTCGTGGGTTTGGATGGAATCGTGCAGAGGCGACTTGCGGTCAAGAGCAGTCGGATCGGATTCCAGTTGCGCCAGGACGAAGAGGTGATCGTCTCCTCGAACCGGCCCGTGTATGAACGATTGTGCCAGGCCCAAACCCGGGACCTGGTGGAGTTCGGCCTGATTCCCGAGTTCATCGGTCGTTTTGCGACGATTACCGTTCTCCACGAGCTGGGAGAGAAGGCGCTTCGCTCGATTCTCGAAAAGTCCATCGAGCGATCTCCCCTGGAACGTCAGAAGGAACTCGCCCGCATTCATGGCATCGAGCTGGAAATCGCCGACGAGGCTCTCGATGCGATCGCGGCGGAAGCTTCGGAACTGGGAACCGGTGCGCGTGGCCTGCACCGCCTGATCGGGAAGTCCGTCGATTCGGTGGATCACCGCTGGCCGGAACTCGCCGACGACGGAGTCACCAAGGTGGTCATCACCCCCGCCTGTATCGAGAAGGGTGTCGAGGCGGATCTTCTCCGCGAGGAGAGACCCGCGGTCGCGCGCATCGATGCCCTCCTGCGTTCCGAATGCCTTTCCGGTCTTCCTCCCCGACCTGAGGGAGGTTCGGACTCGAAGGCCTTCGATCATTCGGGATCGTCGCGCTCGGGGGATGGTTTCTCCTTCACGGATCCACGGGGAATGAGCCCTGAGGACTTACGACGACTGATCGATCGGATCAAAGTCCAGGATCTGGGGTGGCCGAAGGAGGATGTCCCCCTGGACAAAGCCGAGAACTGGCAGAAATGGTGGATCATGTTCGAACGATTGAATCAGAAGAGTTTACCCCTGGTCCTACGCCTCTGCGAAGAACTCCAGAAACGGGGAGCCGGAATCCAACGTTTCTTCGCCGCCTACTGTCACTCCCATACCGACAATCTCCTGGCGAACCTCCACTTCATGGACTACATGACCGTGAAAGAGAAGAGTGAGCGGAAGAAGGACGGGGCCAAGGGAGACGAATGATGGGTGGTGGCATTCTTCCATTGTTCGGGATACCATCCTTGCCATGGTGGTTTGGAACTCATGACATCGGGTGATCAGGGGATTGGGGGGCGCTCGGGACGAACCCGGCATCATTATGTCCTGGCCCACATCGCTCTCAGGCAGGCGTGTTTCTCCGATCCCCTCGGGTTCTTCGCCCTCGTCGCGAACGGACAGGGGCCGGCCTTGGTCGGCAGTGTGTGGGAAGAGGTCTGCCGAAACTGCGACCAGGACGGAGAAGCCGGTTTTTCCGCGAAGGATGTCCAGCTCGAGACCACCGGGGTCGGAGCATACCCCGCAATCCTCGTGAAGATGCCAGAGCCCCAATCCGTTGCCGAGGCCTATCTCCTCTGTCTCGTTCTCCAGATGTCGGCGGACGACTTGGAACGACCGGGTGCCACCCCAACGCTCCGGTATTTCACCTTGGAGAAGGCCATGGGGCCGGGCGGCACCGGAGCCGTGTTGTGTGCGTGGACCGAGGAGGGACACGTCAACTACGGCCCGACGGCGGTCCGGAACACGAGGGATTTCCTCGATGCCGTGGAAAAGCTGATCTGAGTCAGGGATTGGACTCGTCCGAGCGCGGATCCGGCACCTCCGCTCCGTCCCGTTTCCCCGGAGCCGATCCGCTCCCTTCGGCCCCTTCCCGGACGTGCTCCAGGCTCTTCGGGTCGAAACCGGGTTCGATGACAAGTCGTTGTCGTACATGGCGGCCAAGGAAACCAGGAATCCGTGGAGAATGAACTCCTGGTCCTGGCCCCGAATGATCCGGATCGGCGTACCCCGCACCGCCGTCAGGGCTTCTTCCCGCGTCTGCCCTCGTTCCACCTGGTTCAGGACGTTGGACATGGAGGCGCAGGAGGCGAGCAGGGAGATCGCGAGAGCGAAAGCCGTCCATCGGGATGGGATCCGGGAACGAACACTCGATTCGAAGCAGCATTGCACTGTCGTTGGGCCCCTCCCCGAGTACGTGCGGGAAAACGAGTGTCTCGAGGAGTTCATCCGGGCGAACATAGCCCTTCCTTCCCCGACGCGGGGGTGATCGATGACGATGGATTACGAAGATTTCCTGGATAGCGAGATCGCGCTTCCCATCTGGGAGGAACTGGAGTCGGACGTGCGCAAATGTTTGGGATGGATCCAGGCCGTTCATCCCGAGGCCATGGAGGTTCGTGCCCAGCCCCGGCTTCGACCTTCCGAAGGGAACCTCCTCTACCCCGATTTCGAACTCGTGTTGCGACTTTCCCGTCGCCCGACCGTCCATGGAATGGAATTCCAGTTTCGCACCCGCGACAGCGAGGACTTGGCCCGCATGGTCCGATACGCCAAGTCCCATTCCCGCTACCACGAGTTCTATTTCATCCCCCTTTGTCTGGTCCAGGATCCGCATCGTCAACTCCTCCGTTCGGGAAGGATCGAGCTCCTGTCCTGGAGGATCTTCGTCCTCTGGTGCGTGCGCCTCTCCGCCTTCATGCAGATCCTCCACGAAAGCGAGGAATTGAGTGAGCGGGTGGCCCGTTACGGCCCTTTCACCGACATTCCAGGGAGCTTGCTCTCGGGAATCGACCGCTATCCGGAACGCCGACCTTCCATCGTCCAGTGTCCGGTGCCGATCGGCGACCCCGAAGAGGAGCAGGAGGTCATCCGGCAACTCACGACTCGCGCGCGGTTGCTCGGCGACGCCTTCCGGGACCTGCGCTGAGGATCGGGGGGCCGGAAACGGGGTTTCCGTTTTCCTCTAGAATGGAAAGAGTTCCGTGGAGATCTTTCTCCTTTCCCCTCAACCCAACCCCTCAGACTTCGTGAAGAC
>CAYVRL010000323.1:0-3344 GCA_964454065.1 uncultured Planctomycetales bacterium
TGTGCACTTCCGTTCGGTAGATCTCGTCGGGGCGGTATTCCCGGAAGATACGGATCACGGCGGAGAGGTCCAGGAGGTCGCCGTCCGCGATCGTGATCCGGTCCAGGAGGTGCCGGACTCGGGAAAGCGAAGGGCTGGCGCTGCGTCGGACCAAGCCGACCACCCGGTAACCTTGGGCGAGGAGATGCTCCGCCAGATAGGAGCCGTCCTGTCCGGTGAGTCCAGTGATGAGTGCGGTCTTCATGTCGTGGAGGTCAAGGCCAGGCCGAGAATGCCGAGAGCCCAGCAGTAGGGGGCGAACCAGGAGAGCCGACGGGCGCGCATCAGCCACAGCAGCATACCCAGGGCCAGGTAGCCGATGACGAAACTCGCGGCGGCGCCGCTCGCGAGCTGCACGCCGTTCAACGGGCCGGCTCCGGCGGTGATCTCGGGAAGCTTCAGGACCACCGCTCCGAGGATCGCCGGGATCGAGAGCAGGAAGGAGAAAGCGGCGGCATCCCGATTGCGTAGGCCGAGGAAGAGGCCGACGACGATGGTCGTGCCGCTGCGGGAGATTCCGGGAAGGATGGCGAAGGCCTGCGCGCAACCGATCAGCATGGCCACGGAAAAGGAGATGTGCAAGAGGCCGTCGTCCCCGGGCGAAGAGGTGGACTCCGGGGGCCGTTTCTCCAGCTTGCGGACCGAGAAGAGGAGCAGACCGGTCAGGAGCAGACAGGTAGAGGCCAACAGGGTACCGGAGAAGGCTTCCTCGATCCGGGATTCGAAGAGCACGCCGACGACTCCCGCGGGTACGGTACCGAGGAACAGGAGACCCAGCAGGCGCCGCTGGCCGGAGGAGTCATCCCGGCGACCGAGCAGCCCCGCGAGCAAGGCCCCGATCTCTCGGCGATAGAAGAGCAGGACCGCGAACAAGGTGCCGAGGTGGAGGACGACCTCCACGCTGGCGTCGTTGGGAAGGGACTGCCCGCCGGGCAGGAATTCGCGGGCGAGGACCAGGTGCCCGGAACTGGAGACCGGAAGGTATTCCGTCAGGCCCTGCAGGGCCGCCATTACCAGGAAGACCAGGAAAGGAGTCATGGAGGCGGCACTCCGCGCCTCACAGGGCCGCGGTGGCCTGAGCGGGTTCCGCGCAAGGCAGCCCGAAACTGGCCGCGACCGCGGGATGGACCAGTTCCCCGCCGATCACGTTGGCGGCGGACGCCAGCGCTCCTCCTTCCTGCAGGGCCCCCTTCACTCCTCGTTTGGCGAGCCGACGCACCCAGGGCAGGGTGGCGTTGGTCAAGCCGAAGGTACTGGTGCGGGCCACCGCCCCGGGCATGTTGGCCACGCAGTAGTGAATGACCCCGTTGACTTCGTAGACCGGGTCCTCGTGGGTCGTGGGATGGCAGCTCTCCACGCAACCGCCTTGATCCACCGCGACGTCGACCAGGACCGAGCCGGTGGGCATCCGCTTCAGATCGTCGGTGGAGACCAAGCGCGGGGCGCGCGCGCCGGGTACCAGCACCGCGCCGATCAGGAGGTCGATCTTGGGCAGCCATTCGCGGATCGCCTGCGGGGTGCTGTAGAGCGTGGTGACGTTCGCGGGCAGGACTTCCTCCAGATAGCGCAGGCGATCGAGGTCGATGTCGAAGAGCCACACGCGGGCGCCGAGCCCGGCGGCGATCCAGGCCGCGTTGGTGCCGACGGTGCCGCCCCCGAGGATCATCACGTGGCCGGGTTCTACCCCGGGAATCCCACTCAGGAGGACACCGCGCCCCCCCGAAGGTTTCTCCAGGTACTTCGCGCCCTCCTGGACTGCCATTCTCCCCGCGACCTCGGACATCGGGGTGAGCAAGGGCAACTTGCCGTCCACTTCCAAGGTCTCGTAAGCGAAGCAATGGGCACCGGAGGCCATCATGCCCTCGGTCAGGGTCCGGTCGGCGGCGAAGTGGAAGTAGGTGAATAGGATCTGGCCCGGCCGCGAACGCGCGATTTCCTCCGCTTGCGGCTCCTTGACCTTGAGGATCATGTCCGCCTCCTGCCAGAGTTCCTCCACGGGAGTGACGATCCGCGCCCCGGCGGCTTCGTAGTCGGAGTCGTGGAACCCACTCCCCAGGCCAGCGTCGGTCTCGACGAGGAGTTGGTGCCCGTCGGCGACCAGGGCATGGACACCTGCCGGGGTCAGCGCGACGCGCGACTCGGCAGCCTTGATTTCTTTGGGAAGGCCGAGAATCATGCTGGGAGCTCCTTGCGGAGCGCCGGATTCTAGCCGCGCCCCTCCTTCGTGCCGAACCCCTCCGTCCCCCAGCGACTCGCCCGGATTCGGGAGCGCATCCACATCGCCGCGGAGCGCGTGGGCCGGGATCCCGCTCGGGTCCGCCTGCTCGCGGTGGCCAAGACCGCGACCCCGGAGGCTCTGCTCGCGGCCTGGCAGGCCGGGCAACGGGAATTCGCCCACAATCGAGTCCAGGCGCTGGAGGAACACGCCCGGCTGCTCCCCCGGGAAGCCCGCTGGCATCTGATCGGACCCTTGCAGGGCAAGAAGGTGGCGCGGGCCTTGGCGCACGCGACTCTGCTCCACACCCTGGCTCGGGCCCGGGTCGCCACCCGCTTGCAGCAACGTCTGGCCGAACTCGGGGTTTCCTCCTTTCCCGTCCTCTTGCAGGTGAATCCTCTCGGGGACGGGCGCCACGGTTTGCCTCCCGAGGAACTTGCCGCCTTCCTCGATCTGCTCGCGGGACTCCCCCGCCTCCAGCCCAGGGGCCTGATGACCCTCGCCGCCCAGGGGGCGAGAGAGCGCGAGCTCCGCACCCACTTCGCGAACTTGCGCCGCTGTCTGGACCTCCCCGGGGTGCGTGGCCGCCTCGGTACGGCTCCGGAGCTCTCCATGGGGATGAGCCACGACTTCGAGATCGCGGTCGAGGAAGGGGCTACCCTGGTGCGGATCGGTCGGGCTCTCTTCCCCGTTTTGGAGCGCCCCGAACCGCCTGCTGCACCTTGAGCGCCAAGATCCACTGGAAAACCACGGAAGGAAGGGGCAGTTTTCCCTTGCGCGGGGAAGGCCTGACCTTGCTCTGGGACCGAGGCCGGTTCGATCGCGTGGACCGCGATCTCGGGGCGGAGGAGGCCGGTCTGCGGGTAGAACTCGCCGCTTCCCCGGGTCGCATGGTGTTGGCCGCCCAGGGAGGACTTCGTTTGCAAGGAAGTGGTGGTCAGTACCGCAAGGTCGTCCTCCCGGACGGTCGGGGAATCTCCTTCGTGGTCGAGGAGACCCGCGGAGAACTCGGGGTGGAATGTCCGCCCTCCGAAGCCCAGGATCCCTTGATCGGTACCGAAATTGGTGGATACCAACTCCTCGGGCGTCT
>CAYVRL010000324.1:0-3338 GCA_964454065.1 uncultured Planctomycetales bacterium
CGGGGTTGAGATCCCGGTGGACGATGCCCTCGCCGCGCAGGTATTCGAGTGCCCGCGCGGTCTGCAGGACCACCGAGAGAGCCGTTTCCTCGTCGAAGACCTTCCCTTCCTCCTGGTGTTCCTCGAGGGTGCGGCCGGAGACGTAGTCCATTTCCAGCACGTAGGTCCCCAGGAACTTGAAGATGCGATGCCCCTTGACGATCGCCGGGTGGTCGAGACGCTGGAGCAAACGCCCCTCGGCGAGGAAGCGCTTGACCGCGGGAGGATCCAGGGCGAGTTTGGGAAGCAGGATCTTCAGGGCCACCTGGGCGCGGTCCGAGTTGCGTCGCGCCAGGTGGACCTCGGCCGTTCCCCCGCTTCCCAGGAGCCGCTCCACCCGATAGCCAGGGATCTCGGGGCGCTGCAGAGCGCCGGTGCGCCGCAGGTATGCGATCCGTTTCGGCTCCCAACCGGTGTCCGCGGCGAGGGCGGCATCGAAACCTTCCTCGCCGACGCCGCGCAGCACCCGAAGCGCGTCCTCCCGGTGCAGGAAACCACGGTGGACCAGGAGCGCGAGGAACTCCTGGTCCTCGGGAGAGACGGCGGGAGGGTCGGGGGAGGCCACGGACCGGGATCCTAACGAGGAGGAGGGGGGAACCGCCTGGGGGCGGCCTCGCCCAACTGCTCCGTCGCCCCCATGCTTCCTCCCTCTTTCCGACCCTTCCCATTCAAGGGCAGCGGCTCTTCCGCCGAAGGAGAGGGGCCTCATCCCCTCGCCCCTGATGGGAGAGCGCATGGAGGAAGAACCGTGCTTCACGAGAGTGGACTCGTCTACAAATACTTCGACCTGATCGACGGATTCATCCGCGTCCGAATCCTGTCGTCGGAGGAGGCCCTACGGCTCCCGAGCCGCGCGGAGGGTCTGCTCGACCGGCGTGATTATCGGCGGCTCGTCGTGCAGGCCTGCGTGGTCGGCCTGGAGGAAGCGGTGCTGCCGCGAGTGCAGCAGGTCTTCCCGGACGACACGACCTCGGCGGAGGATCTCCTCTACCAGATCTGCGTGGACGTGAACCCGCGCCTGGAGATCCATTCCGTCTCCCTGCCCGCTCACGATGGAGCCTCCGCCGAGGGAGGACGAGGACTCGAATGGCCGGACCTGGCGTTGCTCGAACGGCGCTTGCTGGACGAGGTCGTGGGGCAGGATCCGCACGTGAGGAGCCTGGTGCAGGCGGTGCGTCGGGCCGCAGTCGGCCTCAACGATCCCAGCCGTCCCCTGGCTTCCTATCTGATGGTGGGACGGACCGGGGTCGGCAAGACCCAACTCGCCAAGAGCCTCGCCCGGCACCTCTGCGGGGAGGACGGTTTGGTGCGAATCGATTGCAGCGAGTTCGCCTTGCCCCACGAGACGGCCAAGTTGATCGGGGCCCCTCCAGGCTATGTCGGTCACAATGAAGGGGGCGCTTTGACGGAGGCCTTGCAGCGACAACCGCGATGCGTGGTCCTCTTCGACGAGGTCGAGAAGGGTCACGAGAAGCTGCACAACATGTTGTTGCAGATCCTCGACGAGGGTCGGCTCACCGATTCCAAGGGGGTGACCGTGAGCTTCCAGCAGGCGATCGTCCTGCTGACTTCGAACGTCGGGACCGCAGACTATCGAGAGGCCGCCACACGGATGGGCTTCCAGCGGGGCGGGGAACTGGGAGAGCAGGACTATCATCAGCTCACCGAGGCCGCCCTGCGCCGGGAGTTCAAGCCGGAACTCTTGAATCGGCTGGACGGGGTGATGGTCTTCGCACCCTTGGGCCACGAACACTGCCGCCGGATCGCCGCCCGCAAATTGGAGGAGATCCGCTCCCGACTGCGCGGGGCCGGCGTTCACTTCCGATGGACACCCCGCTTGACCGCCGCCCTCGCCGAGGAGGGTTACAGCGAGGAGTATGGAGCCCGGGAAGTGCGACGAACCATTGCTCGGTTGGTCGAGGAACCGCTTTCCAACGGAGTCCTGGACGGCCGTTTCCCGGCCGGTGCCAGGGTGCTGGCCCGCTGGCGGGGAGGCCAAGTCCTGCTGGAGTGCGAGGCACGGCCTGAGGAACGGCGCAAGTCCGCCTAACCAAAAGCTGGCCCAGTTCCGTGGAGGTCCTCCAGGCGGCCCCAGTGGGATGACCCGTCCTTTCCCCCCCATTCCATGGTTTCCCGTCTTCCACCCCACTCCTCCCGAGACCAGCAGCCAACCTGGTTCAACGGGGCTTCGGGGCGACAGGGAGACGTTCCAGAGGCCCGAGGGTTACACCACCACCCCCAAGGAACCTCCACTCATCTGGGCCAGATTCCGTGGAACCGAGTCCACCCCACACCGTTCGACACCCCTTATCCTGGACCCCGATGTTGGCCGCCGTCCTCCTCTGCGCCCCACTCTGTGGGCAGACTCCGCCCGATCCCGCATCGGCTCCCACCGCGGATTCCCCCTCCTCTGGAAGCCCCACCGCCACCAAGTCCAACCCTCTCCCTCCGGGCGTCGTGGCCCGCTGGAAGGACGGCTCGATCGATGCTGCCCGTTTCGAGGCCTTCCTGGGCCACAGTTTCCGTGGCAAACCGTTGGGCTTGGAGGCCCTCCGGCACCTCCTCCAACTCCAGATCGTCGAAGGGGAAGCCGCTCGCCGCGGCCTGGTCGCCGACGAGGACATCATCGCCGACAAGATCCAACGGGCCTATACCGAGGCGGAAGCCGCCGGGGTGGATCTCGATGCTGCGATCGCCCAGCGTGGCCTCGATCAGGAGAGTTTCCATGCCCTGATGCGAGACGCGGTTCTGCATGAAGAACTCGTTCGTCAGGATCTCCACCTCCCCCATGATGTGGTGCCAACACCGGAACAAGAGCGAAAGTGGACGGACGAGAAGATCCAAGGCTTGCTCGTGGATGCAAGGAAAGCTCCGGTGGGTTACGCCATCCAGTCCCCCCCCTACGTGATCAGTGAAGCGGAACTCGGTGCGGCCATCCGGCAATCCCTGGCCCCGTCCCGACGCAAGGAATACTTGCAGCAACTCGTCTTGCAGGACCTGATGAAGGCCTGGGCGCGTGAGAACGATGTGATTCTCTCGGACGAGGTCCTGGAGCAGGAAATCGCCTGGCGCCGTCACCGGGTCGCCGAACAACCCGCATTCCAGGGAATGACTTATGAGGACTTGCTCCAATCCCAAGGGTCTTCGGTGGAGAGCGTCCGTCACGGTGCCGAGCTGCGAACGGCCGGGTACCTGCGCCTGATGGCCAAACGGCGCTGGAACGACACCTGGTTCGACGAACTGACTTCCGAGCAAAGACGATCCCTGGAAGAGCAGTATGGAGAGGAACGAAAAGTCTC
>CAYVRL010000325.1:0-3332 GCA_964454065.1 uncultured Planctomycetales bacterium
GCACCTACTCCGACGGCAAACTCTATACCCGCAGCGGCAAACACCAGGAAGTCCGCGCGGTACTCGAGGAACTGGTCGCCCACGGCGCCGATCCGGACATTCTCGCCAGCTGGCGCCCCCACATCGGCAGCAATCGCCTGCCCAAACTCATTCTTTCCCTGCGCGAAGACTTACGCCGCGGCGGAGCGGATCTCCGCTTCGGGGCCAGAGTGGTGGAAATCCTTCACCACGAGGGCAGGGCCGATGGGGTGCGACTGGAGAATGGGGAAGGACTCCACGCCGAAGCGGTGGTCCTGGCCTGCGGGCACTCCGCCCTGGACACCCTCCTCGCGGCGCGGCGGGCCGGGGCCACCCTGGAAGCCAAGGGATTCGCGATCGGGGTGCGCGTGGAGCATCCCCAGGAGTGGCTGGACGAGATCCAATACCACGGACACCCGGCCAGCGATCGACTTCCTCCTTCTTTCTACGAGCTGAGCGCCCAGATCGACGAGCGCGGGGTCTATTCCTTCTGCATGTGCCCGGGGGGATGGATCGTTCCCAGTCAAACCCACCCCGCGGCCCTCGTGGTCAACGGCATGAGTCTCTCCCGGCGAGACTCCCCTTACGCCAACAGCGGCCTGGTGGTCGCGGTGGAGCCCAAGGACTGGTGTGGAACCCGGGGGGCACGTTGGGGATGGCCGGAGATCCTGCGCCGAGCCGCCGCCCTCGACCCCCATCCCCTGTTGCACGAGGAGGTCCCCGACCCGCGCGGGGGAAGAGCCATCGAAGTCGAGCAGGGTAGGTTGCCGGTCCATCCGGGAATGGATCCGCTGTTCGGAGTCCGCATCCAGATCGCCCTGGAGAGGCTGGCCGCGGCGGCGGGAGGGGGCGGCAACCGCGCCCCGGCCCAGCGCTGCGACCGCTTCGTGGCCGCGGAAGCTCCCACCAGCGAGGGGGAGATCCTCCCCAGCAGCTATCTCCCGGGCCTGACCCCTTGCGATTTCGATTCCCTGCTGCCCCGCGGGATCACCCGACGACTCCGCGCCGCCCTCAGGGAATTCGACCGCCGCCTGCCGGGCTTCGCCGGAGAGCGGGGTCAGCTCATCGGCGTGGAGACCCGAACCAGTTCCCCGGTCCGGATCACGCGTCATTCGGATGGTTTGCAGAGCGCGGGACTCGCCGCCCTCTACCCGGCGGGCGAGGGCGCCGGCTATGCGGGCGGGATCGTCTCGGCCGCGATCGACGGGCGGCGGGTGGCCCACGCCCTCGCGGAAATGCTGCGCGCCCGCGCATGAATGCGGTCGAGGGATTCCCCCCGATCGAGGCCCCCGATGCCCGGGTCTTGATCCTCGGCTCGATTCCCAGCGCGGAATCCCTGCGCCGCGGAGAGTACTACGGGCATCCCCGCAACGCTTTCTGGCCCTTGATGGCCCGCTTGTTCTGGAAGGGCCGCGAACTCCCCTATGCGCAACGTTGCGCCGCCCTCCGCGCGCATCGAATCGCCCTCTGGGACGTGCTCCGCGCTTGCACCCGCCCCGGAAGCCTGGATGGAAACATCGTCGGATCGAGCGAAAGGGCCAACGATTTTCCGGCCTTCTTCGCTGCGCACCCGTTGATTCGAGCCGTCTTCTTCAATGGCGCCAAGGCCGAACAGAGCTTTCGTCGCCGGGTACTTCCCGTGCTGGAAAGGCCCCCCACGGTTCTGATCCGCCTCCCTTCCACGAGCCCCGCGATGGCGTCTCTACGCTTCGAGCAGAAGCTGGAGGCCTGGCGCCGCGTGGCCCGCGGTCTGGAGATCCTGCCGTAGGGGCCAAGGCTTCCGAAAAACGGGCTCAAGCCGCCATCGCCCGGCGGCCGAAATGGGGGTGATGCGTGGTGTCGCCTCCCCCTCCGCGGCCCGCCCGGCCACCGCCTATACCATCAGGCGTACGGTATCGGACGGAATCGAGCGTGTGGTCTTCGAGCCGGAAGAGCGCCGATTCACCACCCCGCTGCTGTTCGTCCATGGGATGTGGCACGGAGCCTGGTGTTGGGAGGAGTGGCAAGCCCTGTTCGCGGAATGGGGTTGGCAAAGCACCGCTTTCAGTCTGCCCGGCCATGGAGGGTCTCCGCCCCAACGACCGTTGCGCTGGTGCAACATGAGTTACTACCTGGAGCACGTGCACGAACAGGCCGAACTCCTCCATTCCCCGCCCGTCCTGGTGGGACATAGCATGGGTGCGGCCCTCGGACAGTGGTATCTGGCCCGTATCGGCGACCTCCCCGCCATGTGCTGGCTCGCCCCTTGGTACGCCCGCGAAATGATTAGCGCGGTCGCGAATCAGTTTCGGGTGAACTTCCGGGGCGCCTTGGCCTCCATCCTGACGCTGTCCACCACGCCCTGCGTACAGACCTCGGAAGCCGTCGCCAAGATGTTCTTCGCCCCGGATTCCGAACAGGACATGGAGGCCTTTCAACGTCGACTGGGGCCGGAATCGTTGTTGGTCCTCCTCGAGCATTGTCCGCCCTTTTGGCGCCCGCGGATCGAACACCATACCCCACTGCTGTGGATCTCCGGGGAAAAGGACGTCCTCATCGACGAGGATAAATCCCGTCGTTCCGCGGGCGAGTACGGAGCGGACTACCTCTCGGTGCCCAATGCCGGTCACAATTTGATGATGGAGCGGAGCGGAAAGGACTCCGCCCGCTCCATTCACGAGTGGCTGCTTCGAACCGGGATCCGCTGAGCGACTTCGATCAGCAGGAGATCTCGGCGCCGCGCCGGGCGTAGAACCACCAGTTCACCACCAGGCAGCTCATGTAGTAACCCGCGAAGCCGTAGAGCGCGTATTGCGGGGTGCCCGCCTCGATTTGCGTCGCGAAGATCTTTGGAATCAGGTAGGCACCGTAGGCCGCGATCGCGGAGGTCCATCCGAGGACGGGGCCCGCCTGTTCCTTCTCGAAGATCATCGGGATCATCCGGAAAGTGGAGCCATTGCCGATTCCGGTGGTGGCGAAGAGGAGGATGAACAGCAACAGGAAAGGGAAGAAATACTGCTGCGGTTCGGGAGAACGGCTGGCCATGGAAACGAACCAGCCCGCGCCAATGGTGGCGCCGATCATGATGATGGTGTCCCAGTGGGTGACCCGCGCCCCGCCGAGCTTGTCGGCCAACCACCCCCCCACCGGCCGGATCAGGGCGCCGACTCCAGCGCCGATCCAGATGTAGTTGGAGGAAATCGGAGCGTGGGGGTTGAGGATTCCCTCTCCCAGAGGGGAGCCGTCGGGGGCGACTCGGATCACTCCGAAGACATCGTCGATGAGCTTCGGAAAGGCGTTGGCGTAACCGATGAAGGACACGAAGGTCATCGTGT
>CAYVRL010000326.1:0-3327 GCA_964454065.1 uncultured Planctomycetales bacterium
AGGCATGACTGGTATCGAAGCGGAGTCGCAGGCGCTTGGGGGGAAGAGGGCGCGCGGTTTGAAGCGGTCGAATCCCCAGCGCGGAGTGGAAGAAGTTGGAGCGCGAAACCGCGAGGGGCTCGCGAAGCAAGGCCTGCATGCCCGGGTCGGAATCGTGCGCCTGGGCCGAAAGAGCGGGAACGGCGGTGAGGGAAAGCAGCGCGCAGAGCAAAGCGCGGGGAAGACCGCGGCGAAGGGCGGTGGGGCGGACGACGGCCATGAAGGATCACTCCTGGAGTTGGAGGCAGCCATCCCGGACGTAGGCATCGATCCGGAAGGGCAACACCAGATTACGACCATCCAGAGCGAAGCGGCGCCTCGATCCGTCCGCATCCACGACCAGTTCATCCCCCACGATGCGCAACTCGACCCGGTGTTCGGAGGGGACTCTCCCCGGCTCGCCGCCCTGCAAGGGCACCCGGGCCAGATCCCCCAACTTCTCCGCATAGATCGCGGCGCCGCCGAAGCGACCCAGCCGAATGCGCAGCCGCATGGCGCCGAGGCCGTCCAGCTTCAGACCCGTCTCCGGAGTCCCCGTGCGCCCGATCTCCAGGTGGAGACGAAGGGGGCGGCCCTCCCAGCGATTCATGACCGTGGCCTGCACGGTCTGCCCCGGGAAGGCGGCCAGGAGCATCGGCATGCCGTCGTGGGCGGGGTCGAACTCCCGTCCCACGAATGCGGGCTCGCTCCACGGTCGATCCGGCAACCGCCCGAGGAGTTCGCCCACCGTCCAGGTGGCCGCGGTTCGCCAGGGGGTGGGGCCGGGGTCCGCCGCCAGAGCGGCCAGGACCCAGAGGCGGCGCAAATCCAACAGGATCTCGGCGGGCTGCCGCTCCATCACGCGCTGGAGTGGGGCCTCGGGGGGAAGGTGGGCCAGAGCGGCCACGGCGATCCCCGCGGTGGAACCCGGTCCGGGCCGCACGGCGAGACTCTCGGCGAGTCCTTCCTGGAACCAGGAAGGGGCATCCCGCAGACCGGGGCGATCCAGGCTCAGGAGATGGACGGCCTCGTGGCGCAGGGTTTCGTCCAGTGTCGCGGGGGGCGTGGGACGGGCGGCGAGCAAGGCGTCGTCGCGGGGCAAGGGCACCACCGCCAGCCGCAGACGCGGAATCGTACGCGCCACCGCGGCATCCCCGGGATCCCCGATCCGCGCCAGGAAAGCGGCACATTCCGGAACCGAGGGGAGGACGAGCAATCGTGCGGGAGCCCGCTGGGCCGGGGGAGCGCTCTGCGGCCAGCGGCCGAGGGCGTCCAGGGCGCGGGGGAGATCCGTCAGGGTCGCACCGATCGGTCCCCGCCAGTGTGCGTAGCGCCCGGGCAGACGGAGTTCGAAGGGCAGGGGGAGGATCGTCTCGGATCGGGGCCCGGCGGGGCCCGCGCAGGAACAAAGGGGAAGGAAGGAGTTCGCGGCGAGAGCCAGCAACGGGACAATGGGGAAGTTCAGCCGATGTCCCCTCCGCCCCTGCCTCCCGCGGCTCTGCTCTTCGACCTCGACGGCACCCTGGTCGATACCGAGGGCCTGCACCTGGAAAGCGCGCGGCGCGTGTTGGCCGCCCACGGTCGCGAGGTGGATGGAGTCTCCTTCGCCGAGTTCATCGGTTGGGCGGAACTGCCCTTCTGGGAGGAACTGCGGCGACGCTACCGACTGCGCGCCCGGGCCGCGGATCTCGCTCGCGAGCGCAGCCAGGCCTATCTGCGGATCCTCCATCGGACCAGGATAGAACTGCTTCCGGGGATCGCGAGCCTACTCGCGGAACTGGAGGCCCGAGGCATCCCCAGCGCGATCGCTTCCTCCTCGCCGCGCGACCAAATCGAGGGTAGCTTGCGGGCGGCGGGTCTCGCCGGTCGTTTCGCGGCCATGGTCTCCGGGCACGACGACGTGGAGCGCGGCAAGCCCGCCCCCGATGTTTACCGGAAAGCGGCGCGGCAATTGGGAGTTCCCCCCGCCGCCTGCATCGCGGTGGAGGATTCCGCGATCGGGCTGGCGGCGGCGCGCGCGGCGGGTGCCTACACGGTGGGAATCCCCAACCCGAGCCATCCCGATCCGGGTCTCGTGGTCGCGGATCGGGTCTGCACTTCCGGCGAGGAGCTGTGTCGTTGGCTGTTCAGCGACCCTTCGGGAAAGCCGCCGCGAGTACGTCGTCGAAACGACGAACGTAGGTGAAGCGCAAGCCACGGGTCCAGGCGGGATCGAGCTGTTCGACATCCGCTTCGTTGCGACGGGGCAACAGGATGTGGCGAACTCCGAGACGCTTGGCGGCCAGGACCTTTTCGCGCACACCGCCGATGGCGAGGATTTCACCGGTGAGGGTGAGTTCGCCGGTCATCGCGGTGCGGGCCCGCATCCGCCGCCCCGTGAGTCGGGAAAGCATCGCGGTGGCGATCGCCGCCCCGGCGGAGGGCCCGTCCTTGGGGACGGCTCCGGCCGGGAAGTGGATGTGCAGATCGAAGCGCTTCAGGGAGTCCTCGGCGATGCCCAGCGCGATCTGCCGCGAAGCCAGGTAGCTGCGTGCGATCCGGCAGGATTCGGTCATGACCTCGCCCAGACTGCCGGTGAATTCGACCTTGCCGCTGCCGGGGAAGGATGCGCATTCGATCTCCAGGACGTCGCCCCCATAAGGGGTGTACGCGAGCCCCAGCGAGACCCCCACCTCGGGACGCAGACGAATGCGCTCCTCGCTGAACGGGGGCGGTCCCAGGTACTTCTCGAGATCCGCGGGACGGACTTCGGCCCGAGGACGTCGGCGGCGGGCGACTTCGAGAGCGCGTTTCCGGCACAGGGAAGCGATCTTCTTCTCGATCCCGCGCACCCCGGCTTCACGAGTCCAGCCTTGGATCAGCGCCCGCAGGGTCGCGGGGGGAAGTTTCAGGCGCCGTGCTTCCAGCCCGTGCTCACGGAGCTGGCGCGGCAGGAGATGACGCCGGGCGATCTGCACCTTCTCGGCGCTCACGTAACCGGACAGTTCGATGACCTCCATGCGATCCCGCAAGGCGGGGGGAATGTTCGGTAGCACGTTGGCCGTGGCGATGAACATGACCCGCGAAAGATCGAAGGGGATGTCCAGGTAGTGATCCAGGAAGGCGTGGTTCTGGGCGGGGTCGAGGACTTCGAGGAGCGCGCTGGCGGGGTCACCACGGAAATCCGCCCCGATCTTGTCGATCTCGTCCAGCACCATCACCGGGTTGTTGGTGGCGGCGCGGCGCAGCATCTGGAGCACCCGCCCCGGCAAGGCCCCGACGTAAGTGCGGCGGTGTCCCTTGATCTCGGCCTCGTCACGCATTCCACCC
>CAYVRL010000327.1:0-3296 GCA_964454065.1 uncultured Planctomycetales bacterium
GACCGCGGAAACCACCGCCTGATGATCGCCGGAGAGGATCCCTACCCGCCAACCCAGTTCCCGAAGGCGGGCCACGGCTGCCGCTGCGTCGGGGAGGAGGGCGTCTCCGAGCGCGGCCCAGGCACGGGCGCGTCCGTCGACCGCGATCAGCACCGGGCTCGCCCCCCGTTCGGCCCAGGAAAGGGCCGCGGCCTCCAGTTCGGGAGGAATCCGCACTCCTTCGTTCCGCAGCCAGACCGGAGATCCGATTCGGATGCTCCGGCCCCGCCAGCGTCCGGCCACCCCACGGCCGGGGAACTCCTCGACCTCCTCGACGGGAACGGAATCCAGCCCGGCGAAGGCCTCGCGGAAGGGCCGGGCGAACGGATGCGCGGATGCGGATTCGAGGGCCAGGACCGGGCCCCGTAGCTCCTCGGGCCCCTCCCAGTGGAGGAGCTCCACCTGGCCGCGAGTCAGGGTGCCGGTCTTGTCCAGCCAGGCCATGCCCGGGTGGGACAATCGTTCCAGGGTCTCCCCACCCTTGATCAGAATGCCTTGCCGCGCCGCCTTGCCGATGGCGGCGGCCAGGGCCAACGGGGTCGCGAGTCCGAGTGCGCAGGGGCAGGCCACGATCAACAGCGCCACCGCGTTCTCCAGGGCCCGTCGCGGATCATTCCCCCACCCGAGCCAGAGGGTGAAAAGAGCGCAACCCATCACCGCGAACACGAACCATCCCGAGAGCCGATCCGCGAATCGGACCACGGGCGCCTTCTCGCGCGAACAACGTTCCACCAGTTCCAGGAGTCGTCCCACCCGAGTGGCGGCCCCGGTGGCTTCCACCCGGACCCTCACGCGGGAGGAAAGGTTCACGGAAGCGGCATGGACCCGGTCCCCCGGTCCCAGGTGTACCGGACGGGATTCACCGCTCAACAAGGACAGGTCGAAGCGGGACTCTCCTTCCTCGATCCGACCGTCCACGGGGACGGATTCCCCCGCGTACAGTTCCACGAGCTGTCCCGGCGCCAGCGAAGCGACGGGAAGCACGCGCAGTCCTCCATCGGGCTCGACCACCCGGGCTTCGGAGGGAGCCAGGGAATCCAGGAGTTCCAACGCGTCCCAGGCGACTCGCTGCTGGCGTCGTTGCACGAAACGCCCCACCAGCAGCAAGAACACCAGGATGGTGACCGATTCGAAATAGACCTCACCGCCGCCGGTGTAGGTGTTCCATGCCCCGCCGCCCAGCCCCGCGAGCAAGCCCAGCGCGATGGGAAGGTCCATGTGGGATGTCCCCGTGCGCAGGGCGGCGAGGCCACCGGCCAGGAAGACCCTACCCGGCCAGAACACCGCCAAGAGGGCGAGCGCCAAGGAAGTCCAACGGAAGAGGGCCTGGAAGGATTCCTCCATACCGTGAAGGATTCCGCCGTAGAGCGCGAAGGCGATCAACATCGCGTTGCCGGCTAGGGCCCCGGCAACCGCCATCCGGATGAGGGCGCGACGATCCTCGGCCCGGCGTTCGGCGGCCGCTCCTCCTTCGCGCAGTGGATGCGGGGGATAACCCAGACGGTCGAGGGCGCGCGCGATCCGCGATAGGGCCACGCGCTGCGGATCCCAAACGACCTCCACCACCGCGCGTCCGAAGTCCAGGCGCGAGACCAACACTCCGTCGAGGATGGCGGGCAGCTTCTCGATCAACCACACGCAAGCCGCGCAATGGACTCCCTCCAGATAGAACTCGGTGCGCAATGGGCCGCCACCCACCGGACGTACGTGCAAGGCGTGGAATTCCTCGTGGTCGTACTCCGCATAGCCGCGCGCGGTGGGCCCGGCGACGCGCCCGCCCTCCCGCTCCACCGTGTTTTCCTTCCGCAACTGGTAGTAGCGCTCCAGCCCGCAACCGTGGATCGCTTCCCAGACCGCGCGGCAACCGGCACAGCAGAACTGGAGGCCCTCCCCCGGAGTGCGCAACGCCGGCGGAACCGGTAATCCGCAGTGGGCGCATTCGGGCTCCGCGGAGGACGCGTCGGCAGATCCCACGTGCGGAGTCTAATCGCCTTCGCAGCAGGGAGCCCGCCGGGGAAGACCCGCGGGGTTCCCTCCCGGATCCTGGCCGAGTTCCTGGGCGACGCGGGCCCGGTAGTCGGGCTTGGCGAGACGGGAGGCCACCGTGAACAAGCCCAGCGCCATCAGGAGCAGGGCGGTGAGGGTGGGGAGCTGGCGGCGCAGCGAAGTGGAGAGCCGCTGCACCCCCGCACCCAGGGCCGCGAGTACCGGAACGGTACCGAGCCAGAAGAGGACCATGACCAGCACACCCGAAGCGGGTTCGCCGGTGCTCGCGGCGGTCAGCACATAGGCGTAGAGCCACCCGCAGGGGAGGAAGGCAGTCAGCAGACCGAGGATCCCCGCGCGCCACAGCGGCGGACGGACCATCGTGCTCCGAGTGATCCGGGCGTGGAAGCTCCGTAAGGGAGTGGGCAGGGGCGGCAAGCGCAAGCGGGTTCCGCGCGCACGGAGCAGGGCGGCGAAGCCGAAAAGGACCATGAAGACCCCGGCGAAGAGCGCGGCGCCTTCCTTCACCCCGATCGAGGAACCGCCCAGATCCAGCGCCGAACCGATTGCGCCGCTGATCCCGCCGAGCAGCGAATAGCTCAGGAGTCGGCCTCCATGGTATGCCAGATGGACCCGGAAACGGGCCTCGGGAGGGGCGGACCCGGCGACGAAAGCCACCAGACCGCCACACATGCCCGCGCAGTGGAGGCTCCCGACCAGGCTCGCGAGGAGGACGCCGAGGAAGAGGACGCCGCTCGTTTCCATCATCGACTCCCGGAAACCGAGAAGGAAAGAACCGCTCGACGGACCGCAGTGAAGGTGTCTCCCCCTCTGCGAACCGTGAAACGCCATTCGTGCAGGCCCCGATGACGCAGCCGCAGTCGCGCTCGATAGCGTCCCGGGGCGAGTTCCTCGCAATCCGCTTCCAGATGCTCGGCGGCGTGAGCGATGGGGAGTACCGAGAGATGGATCCGCGCTCCCGCGAGGGGTCCACCCGCGGAATCGCGGAGCTGGACCAGGACCCCGCTGGGTCCGTCGATCCGGGCGCGGACGGGTTCGAGCTCCAGTTCCCACCCCAACTCCCGGTTGCGCCGTTCCTGCTCCTGATGCTCCTCCCAATGCAAACCCCGCTCGTAGTAGTGATCCACGACCGCGAAACCCGGGTCGTGGAGCGATCCGGGGCGTGCCGTCATCGGTCACCAGGCCGAGAAATTCGATGCCGGTGCCGACATTGACGACGGTGCCGAGCAGCGAGCCGTCGCGGGCAAAGG
>CAYVRL010000328.1:0-3288 GCA_964454065.1 uncultured Planctomycetales bacterium
GTCAAGAAGCCCGAGACCATCAACTATCGGACCTTCCGTCCCGAGAAGGACGGTCTCTTCTGTGAGCGCATCTTCGGCCCCGAGCGGGACTACGAGTGCCACTGCGGCAAGTATCGCGGCCAGAAGCACATGGGCATCGTCTGCGACAAGTGCGGGGTGATGGTCACCACCTCGCGCGAACGCCGGAAACGGATGGGGCACATCAGCCTCGCCGCGCCGGTCGCGCACATCTGGTTCTTCTCGGTCACCCCGAGCCGGATCGGCAACTTGCTCGGGATGAAGAAGACCGAGCTGGAGCGGGTGATCTACTTCCAGGACTACGTGGTCATCGACCCCGGGGAGTCCGACTTCAAGCCCTGCCAACTCGTCACCGAGGACGAATACCGTCGTGCCCGCGCCCAATACGGGAGCAATTTCCAGGCCGGCATGGGCGCCGAAGCGATCGGCGAGCTGCTGAAGAACCTGAATCTGGAAGAGATTTCCACCACTCTGCGGGAGAACCTGAAGACCTGCACTTCGCGGCAGCGCATGGCCGACATCATCAAGCGCCTGCGCACCGTGGAGATGTTGAAGGACTCTCCGAACGATCCCTCCTGGATGGTCCTGGACGTCGTTCCGGTGATTCCCCCGGAACTCCGCCCCCTGGTGCGCCTGGATTCCGGCAACTTCGCGAGTTCCGACCTGAACGATCTCTACCGGCGCCTGATCAATCGCAACAACCGTCTCAAGCGACTGATCGAGCTCAACGCTCCGGAAGTCATCATTCGCAACGAGAAGCGGATGCTCCAGCAGTCGGTCGACGCCCTTTTCGACAATGGGCGTTGCAAGCGACAGGTGATGAGCACTTCCGGTCAGCCCTTGAAGTCGCTGACCGACATGATCAAGGGCAAGCAGGGGCGTTTCCGCCTCAATTTGCTGGGCAAGCGGGTGGACTACTCCGCGCGCTCGGTGATCGTGGTGGGGCCCAGCCTCAAGCTCCACCAGTGCGGCTTGCCCAAGGTGATTGCCCTGGAACTCTTCCAGCCCTTCATCATTCGGCGTTTGAAGGAGCTCAAGCTCGCTGAGACCATCAAAGCGGCCAAGAAGATGCTCGAACGCCGCGACGAGGAGGTCTGGGACATCCTCGAGGAAGTCATCAAGGGCCATCCGGTGTTGCTCAACCGGGCTCCGACCCTGCACCGCATGGGGATCCAGGCCTTCGAACCGGTGCTGATCGAAGGCAACGCCATCCAGCTCCACCCGCTGGTCTGTCCGGCCTTCAACGCCGACTTCGACGGAGACCAGATGGCGGTCCACCTGCCTCTCTCCTACGAGGCCCAGGTCGAAGCCAGCACCCTCATGTTGAGTCCCAACAACGTGTTCTCGCCGGCCAACGGGAACCCGCTGATCTCTCCCCACCAGGACATCGTCCTGGGGCTGTTCTTCATGACCGCGGACAAGGCCGAGTGCCGCAACGAATGGAAGGAGGGCTCTCCCGGGGGGATCTACGCCAGCCTGGACGAACTGCACCTCGCCTACTCGCACGGGCACCTCGAAACCCATTCCAAGGTCAAGGTCCTGTTGCCGGCGGGTTCGCTGCTCGCCGAGGCCCATGGAAAGCCCTTCCGGACTCTGGAGAAGGACGAACTGATCCTGACCACTCCGGGACGCGCCATCGCCAACGACGTGCTTCCCGCGGGCATGCCCTACTACAACTACCCGTGGGTGAAGCGAGCCATTCAGGACCTGATCAACGACTGCCACCGTCTTTGCGGTCGGACGACCACCCTGGAACTTCTGGATTCCTTGAAGGCTCTGGGCTTCAAGAGCGCCACTCGTTCCGGGATGTCCTTCGCCAAGGACGACATGCTGATCCCCGATGTCAAGTGGAAGATCATCGAGAAGGCCCAGGTCCTGGTGGACGAAGTCCAGAAGGACTTCGAGGAGGGGGCGATCACCAATAACGAGCGTTCTTCCAAGGTCATCGACCACTGGACCACGGCTCGGGAGGAGATCTCGGCCGCCTTGCTCAAGGAATTGCGCTCGGATCGCCGGGAGGGGAAGCCCTACCTGAACCCGGTTTTCGTGATGGCGCACTCCGGCGCGCGCGGCGGAATCGATCAGATCCGCCAGCTGGCCGGCATGCGGGGCTTGATGGCCAAGCCCAACGGGGACATCATCGAGACTCCGATTCGGGCCAATTTCCGTGAGGGTCTGCGTGTGTTGGAGTACTTCTCCTCGACTCACGGGGCCCGCAAGGGCTTGGCCGACACGGCTCTGAAGACCGCCGACTCGGGTTACCTGACCCGCAAACTCGCGGACGTCGCCCAGAACGTGGTGGTCAGCCTCCACGACTGCGGGACTCCCAACGGACTGGCCAAGAGCGCGGTCTATCAGGGAGACAAGCTGCTCCTTCCCCTTTCCAAGGTCATCCGCGGTCGGGTCGCTTGCGACACCATCCGCGATCGGATCACCGACGAGCTGGTCGTGAAGGCCGGGGAACTGATCACTCGGCCCATCGCCGACAAGATCGAGAGCATGGGCTACGCGAAGATCCGGGTGCGCAGCCCCCTCACTTGCGAGGCGGACGTCGGTGTGTGCCAACTCTGCTATGGAGAGGACATGGCCCGTGGCTGTCTGGTGGAACTGGGCTTGGCCGCAGGCATCATCGCCGCCCAATCCATCGGGGAGCCCGGTACCCAGCTCACGATGCGGACTTTCCACATCGGTGGTACGGCCAGCCGTGCCCTGGTGGAGCACGATCTGAAAGCCAAGCGCGGTGGGGTGGTCAAGTACCTGGATCTGGTCACCACCTTGGATCCCGAGAAACGGCGTGTCGTCCTCTCCCGGACCGGACAGGTCGTTCTCCAGGACTCCAAGGGACGAGAGATCGAACGCCACGACGTTTCGGTGGGTTCGATCATGCTGGTCGAGGACAACGCCAAGATCAGCAAGGGCCAGAAGATCCTGGAATGGGATCCGCACTTCCTCCCCATCCTCGCCGAACACGACGGAACGGTGAAGTTCGAGGACGTCGTCGACGGACGCACCATGGCGGTCGAGGAGGACCCGAAGACCGGCATCAAACGTTTCAAGATCATCGAGTCCAAGGGCGACCTGCACCCCCAGATCCTGCTGATCGGCAAGGGGGGGGAGGTCCTCTACTACACGGCGTTGCCCGAGAACGCCTACCTCGAGGTCAAGGATGGCCAGAAGGTCAAGGCCGGGGTCATGCTCGCCAAGTCTCCGCGCGGAGTGGGGGGTACGCAGGACATCACCGGTGGTCTGCCCCGGGTCACCGAACTCTTC
>CAYVRL010000329.1:0-3252 GCA_964454065.1 uncultured Planctomycetales bacterium
ACCTGCGCAGCCTCCATAAGTGGTCGGCGACCATGATGATCGCGGCGGTGGTCCTCCACCAGATGCGCGTCTTCTTCACCGGCGCCTACCGCAAGCCCCGCGAACTGAACTGGATCGTCGGGATGTGCCTGCTGTTGCTCACCTTGCTGCTCGGCTTCACCGGCTACAGCCTGGTCTACGAGCAGCTCTCTTACTGGGGGGCCACGGTCGGGGCCAATATCACCTTCCACATCCCGCTGGTCGGGGGCATGCTCAAGAGTCTCCTGCTCGGCGGCGAAACCTTCAACGACCGCACCCTGTCGCGCTATTTCATGCTCCATGCCGCGGTGCTCCCGGCACTGATGATCGCGCTGATGTTCCTCCACTTCACGCTGATCCGCCTTCAGGGCGTGACCGAGTTCCATTTCCCCGACGAACCGCGCAACGAACCGCATTACTTCAACTTCTTCCCCGATCACTTCTTGACCGAGCTGACCATCGGTCTGGTCCTGATGGTCCTGCTGAGCGCGCTGGCGGTCACCTTGCCCGCGGAGATGGGCCCCAAGGCCAATCCCCTGGTCACCCCCGAGCTGATCAAGCCCGAGTGGTACTTCTACGTGGTGTATCGCTGGCTCAAGCTCTTCTCCGCCACCGTGGCGATCCTCGGACTCGGCCTGGTCCTCTTCCTGATGTTCGCCTGGCCCTTCATCGACGCCTGGGTGCGCCGTCGCTGGAAGGGCAGCGAATTCAGCGTCTACTTCGGTGTGCTCGCCGTCATCGTGTTGCTCACCTTCACCGTCTGGGAGGGCGCCGTCGCCCACTGACCCCGCGGAACCCCGCATGAGTCTTACCGCCAAGAAGTTCTTGATCGCCGTCCTCGGCGCCGCGTTCCTGGTCTCGCTGATCTTCGTCCAGTGGATGGAAGTGCAGCGCCGCCGTGCCGAGAACGGGGAAGCCGAACCGGTCATCCACGTTCCCGCCAGCAGTACCCGTTGCGTCGAGTGCCACGAGAACGAGACCCCCGGCATCGTCGGCCAGTGGCGGAGCAGCATGCACGCCCGGAAGGGGGTCGGTTGCTTCGAATGCCACGAGGCCCGCCAGGGCGACGTGGATGGATGGACCCATGAAGGAGCGCGCATCGCCACGATCGTCACCCCGCTGGACTGCTCCCGCTGTCACCCGGACGAAGCCAAACAGTTCTGGAAGAGCCATCACTCGCGCGCCGGGCGCATCCTCCACTCCCTGGACAATCGCTTGGCCGAGGTCGCGGAGGGCAACCGCGAGCCCTTCGACCCGCATTCTCCGACTCCTGGGCGCGCCGGGGAGTTCGCGCGGGTTGACGGTCGGGCCAGCGCCACCGTGGGCTGCATGCAGTGCCACGGTTCGAAGATCGCCCTCGCCGGCAAGGACGGCAGCCGCATCACGCTCGACGAGTTGAAACCCGATGCCGACGGTCATCCCACCAACGCCGAGGCGGTGGCGAACGTCCTCCGCGACGCAGACGGTCGCCCCAAGATCCTCGCCGACACCTGGCCGAACACCGGGATCGGGCGCTTCAATCTCGACGGTTCGGAGGGCTCCTGCACCGCCTGCCACAGCCGTCACGACTTCTCCCCTCGCCGCGCCCGGCAGCCCGAGAACTGCGGCAAGTGTCACCTCGGACCGGACCACCCCCAGAAGGAGATCTACGAGGAATCCAAGCACGGGATCGCCTACCGCGACCTCCGCGATCGGATGAATCTCGACTCCGAAACGTGGATCCTGGGCGAGGACTACGACGCCGCGCCGACCTGTGCCTCCTGCCACATGTCCGGCAACAAGAACAATGGCGGCAAGATCACGCACGACCCGGGTGAGCGCATTTCCTGGACCAACCGACCCCCGGTCTCGTTGGCGATGGACACCATCGACGGCGAAGCGATCAAGGAGAGCGATCCCGCCAAACGTCGTGAGTTGATCGCCCAAGCCGAAAAGGAGGGCCGCTTCAGTTCGGCGATGGAGAAGCGGGAGGCGATGAAAACCGCCTGTCATGTCTGCCACGCCAAGGGATTCGTCGACGGCTTCTATCAGCAGTACGACGGCCTGGTGGTGCTCTACAACGAGAAGTTCGGAAAACCCGGGCTGGCTCTCATGAAATCGCTCTGGAAGGAGGGGATCCTGACCAAGGCCCAGTTCGACGAACCGCTGGAATGGACCTGGTTCTATCTCTGGCACCATGAGGGTCGTCGGGCCCGCCACGGCGCCGCGATGATGGCCCCCGACTACGCGCACTGGCACGGCATGTTCGAAGTCGCGGACCGTTTCTACAACGGCTTCGTACCCGAGATCCGCGAAGCCTGCGAGGCAGCCCGCGCCCGTGGACAGGGGGAAGCCGCCGACCGCGTTCTGGCCCAGCTCGAAGCGGTGCTGGCTCGCCCCGAACACCAGTGGTCCGACGCGGAGAGGAACCAACTTCGCGGCGGCGAATCCTTCGAGCACTACAAGTAGGGGAGGGGCCGTGGCCCTCGTCGGAGCTTTCGTCCGTCTCGATCCGGTTCATGCCCGCGCCGCCGCCGAGGATCTGGCCCGACTCCCCGGCGTTTCGACCTTCCCCTTGCCCCATGCCCCGGGTTGTCTGGGCCTGTGGCTCGAGACCGAGGGTCTCGACGCGGCCCACGAGCTGTTGAGCGGACGGGTGGCCGCGACTCCGGGCGTACTCGGCGCCTGGCCCTCCTACCTGAGCATCGAGGACGAACTTCCGGAGGCCCCATGCCGTTGAGTCCCAGCCGCCGCGAGCTGCTCCGCCGGGCGGCCATGGCCGCGGTGGTGGCCGCGACTTCCGGATGCGGTCCCGATCGTGCTCCAGGGGACACCGATTCCGGTCCCACCGTTCCCGAGGTCCCCGAGGACTGGCCCACCGAATGGCGCAAATCCGTCTGCCGCTTCTGCGGAACCGGCTGTGGGGTGGAACTCGGCACGCGGGGCGGCAAGCTGGTCGCCTTGCGGGGCGACGCCGCTCACCCGACCACCCTCGGACTGGTTTGCGCCAAGTCCCTCTTCCTGCCCAAGGTGGTGAATTCCCCCGACCGGCTCACCTCGCCGATGATCCGCCGGGATGGGCGTCTGGTCCAGGTGACCTGGGATCGGGCGATGACCGAGATCAGCGATCGCTTCGCCGCCGCGATTCGCGAACACGGCCCCGACTCGGTGGCTTTCTATGGATCGTGGCAGCTCACCATCGAGGAGAGTTATCTCGCCAATCGGATCTTCAAGGGCGGGATCGGCACCAACAAC
>CAYVRL010000330.1:0-3227 GCA_964454065.1 uncultured Planctomycetales bacterium
CAGGGCGTGGTAGCGCTTCTCCACTTGGCCGCTGGCGAAGAGGTCGCGGTAGTAGCGCTCCCCCTCCAGACTCAGGGCGTAGAGCAGAACCCCGCTGGTACCGAGATCCAGGCGGTGGAGGGCGCGTGGACGCGCCATCGGCAGGCCGTCCGGACGCCGCCGTCCCTCGGCCCAATCGAGGAGAGCCCCGGTCAAGGTCACGGGATGCATTCCCCAACGTCCCGGTTCCACCGGGAAGCCGGCGGGTTTGTCCACCGCCACCAGGTGTTCGTCCTGATAGAGGATCCGGGGCGCGAAGGGGGCCGAAGGGACCCGAGGCAGAGCGTCGGGATCGGCCTCCACGATCACCACGTCGCTGGCCCGGAGTCGTCGCGCGGGCGGAACCCGGGCGCCTCCGATGGTGACCGCGCCCGCGCGGATCAATTCGCGCAAACGCCCCTTCGCCACCCGCGGCCAGCGCAGGGCGAGGAACTCGTCCAGGGAAATCCCGACGAGATCCTCGGGGACTTCCAGGTATTCGCTCAAGGAGCGGCGCCGGCTTCCTCGGCGCGTGAAGCCAGGGCGTAGATGGCCGGCAGGCCGCGAAAACGGCCGGCCAGATCCAACCCGTAACCCACCAGGAATCGATCGTCCTCGACCAGGATCGCGCAGTCGTCGGGGCGAATGCTCACCGCGCGTCGCACGGGTTTGTCGATCATCACCACGATCAAGACGCTGGCGGCCCCCAGCTCCTCGAGGAGCAGACGGCGGGCCGCGAGCATGGTGCGGCCGGTATCGAGGATGTCGTCGAGCAGGAGTACGGTGCGGCCGACGACGTGCTCCCGCCGCGGCAGCCAGTCGGCAACCGGCTCCCGCTGCGGGGTCTGGGCGTCCCCGTAGCTCTGCATGCGCAAGAAATCGATCACCACGTCGCCATCCAGGCGACGGACCAGGTCCGCGGCGAAGATCATCGCGCCACCGAGGACCGGGATCACGGTGACCGCGTGGCCGTGGAGCCGCGGACGCAACCGCGCGGCCAGGGCGTCGAGCCGCGCCTCGATCCCCGCGGAGTCCAGCAACAGCTCGCGCCGGTAGCTCTCCATCGGGGCATTCTACCGGTTTGCAGTCGACCCCGGCGCGACGCAAGATGGTGGGGCATGCACCCCAGCTTCCGTGAGGCGGCGCGGCTCCTCGATCAGTTCCATGGGCTGATCGCAGAAGGTTTCACACCCCCGGGATCCCTGCACCTCCCCGAACGTCCAGCCCTGCGCCGGGAACTCTTTCGGGTGGAGCTGGCCGAGGCCTGCGGTCGCAGCGGCGCCTCCGAGGAACGTGCCCAATCGGCCGCGGCGGCGCTCCTCGAAACGCTCCCGGAGTTGCGCGAGCAACTCGCCGCGGACGTACGGGCGGCCCTCGACAACGACCCCGCCGCCGCCTCGGCGGAAGAGGTGGAGGCGTGCTACCCGGGTTTTCGCGCGGTCGTGGCCTACCGCCTGGCGCATCGCATTCGCGAGGCCGGAATCCGAGTGCTGCCCCGGATGATCTCGGAGTTCGCCCACAGTCACACCGGGATCGACATCCACCCTGGCGCCGAAATCGGCAGTGCTTTCTTCATCGATCACGGGACCGGAGTGGTCATCGGCGAAACCACCCGGATCGGCGACTCGGTCACTCTCTACCAGGGGGTGACCCTGGGGGCCTTGAACTTCCCACGGGATCCCTCGGGGAAGATCCTGCGCGTCGAGAAGCGTCATCCCACGATCGAGGATCAAGTGGTCATCTATTCCCATGCCACCATCCTGGGGGGCGACACCGTCATCGGTCGCGCCTCCGTGATCGGTGCCAACGTCTGGTTGACGGAGAGCATCGACCCCGGCACCGTGGTCCTGCAGAAGACCCCTACGCTTCAGCGCCGCGAAGGGCGCCCTTCCCGATCCCCCACCCCACCCCAGTGAACGCTTCCCTAGGAATGGAACCCGGCCTCGGTCTTCGCGCGCTCCTCGTCGAGGACGATCCCGAACATCGGGCCCTGATCTGCCGCGGACTGCGCAACGATGGCTTCGAAGTCGTGCCCTCCGCCGACGCTCGTGCCGCGGTCCGAGAACTCAACGAACGGGACTTCGACGCCGTGGTCTGCGACCTGCAGATGCCGGGGATGGATGGCCTCCAACTCTTGCGCTACGTGCGGATCTTTTCCCAGGAGGTGGCTTTCCTGATGCTCACCGGACACGATTCGGTACCGACCGCGGTGCGCAGCATGCACGACGGCGCCGACGAATACCTGGTCAAACCGGTCCTCGCCCACGAACTCGCCCAGAAGGTCGTGGTCGCGGTGCAACGGCGCAAGGAGCAGTGGCGCACCTCGCTGCGGAACGCACGGGCCGAACTGGCGCCGCGGATCGGTTTCCTGCGCGGAGTCCAGGCCCTCGTCAATTCCCTGGAGACCAAGGACCCCTACACCCGGGACCATTCCCAGAAAGTCGCCCACACCGCGATGATCATGGCCGTGAAGCTGCCCGACATGACACGGCGGCGGTTGCGGGAGATCCGTTTCGGCGCGCTCCTCCACGACATCGGCAAGATCGGCGTTCCGCTCACGGTCCTCCACAAGGAGGGTCCGCTGGAGGAATCGGAATGGGAGATCGTCCGACTCCATCCCGAATACGGAGTGCGGATCCTGGAACCATTGGCCCGCGACTACCCCGAAGTCGTGCGCATCGTTCGCCACGAGCACGAGCGCTGGGACGGGCGCGGCTATCCCGATGGCCTGGTCGGCAAGGAGATTCCCCTGGGTGCGCGTCTGGTGATGATCGCCGACACCTACGACGCGATCTGCTCCACGCGCCCCTACCGCAAGGCCCTCTCCAAGAGCGACGCGCTGGACGTGATCCGCCAGGGCGCGGGGAGCCAGTTCGACCCGGAACTGATCCCGATCTTCGAAAGCTCCCTGGCCGAGTTGCCGGAACCGCGCGACTGAGGACCTTGACGCCCTTCCTGCTCTTGGTGGCCCTCATCGGGGGACCCAGCGGCCCTGCCGCCGCGTCTCCGCACCCGATGTCGGTCTCGCGCTTGGAAATCCGTTTCCAGGACGGTGGCCTGGACCTGCGCTACCGGGTGCAGGCTCGCACCTTGTTGGAGGTCAAGCAACTCGCCCTGGACCGGGATCGAAATGGGGAGCTGTCCGAGACGGAACTCGCCGCGGGCTGGGGGCTGATCCGAGAGTATCTCGGCAACGGCCTCCTGTTGAC
>CAYVRL010000331.1:0-3220 GCA_964454065.1 uncultured Planctomycetales bacterium
CTCCACCCCATCCAGGGACATCGTCCGCTGCCGGCTCCCTTGGGCGGGGAACGACGGAGAGTTACCGCGAGGTGGTTTCGTTCAACGGATCGGGTACGCCCGGGGTGGGCATGAGCGGATCGGGTGCAAGTCCCCTCAGGAGTTCCGGCATCGATGACGATGATCACTGCTAGCCGCCGGCAAGAGAAACCGCATGCGCTACCGGAAACCGTGGCGCTGGACACCGGCAAACGTCAGGCAATCAAGACCGCCACGGCCCGAGACCCGTGGATCCAGGCCCAGGGCCATGCGTGAGATCAAGGTGTGCTCCGTCGCCGCGAACCGCCCGGGGCGGACCCGAGTGAAGGGTGGTGAGGGAAGTCCCCTACCCGATCGTGGCCCGGTCATCGATTGGGCATTCCATTGACGAGTTCCTGGACACGCCCATTGGACGACCCATGACTTACGATAGCCACATCGAGATCATGGTCTTCGTAAAGTGCCACCGCACGCTCAATTCCCCGAATGATCCAATCCATTTCGTTCCCAAATGCGCCACCGCCAAGAAGGGTAAGGAATAATGTGTTGTTCCCGTTCGTCCTGGAGTTCAGGATTGCGGCACAAAACGCTGCCTCATAGGATGCCTCCAGAACGAGCGCGGCGAAGTCGGCCCAGAGAGTCGATGAATGAGGAGAGTAGGCAACAGGGAGCGCGGAGCAATAGGCTTGTGAGACCAGGTGTCGGCAATCATGGATCGTTACTTGTGTGTTCCACTGGATCCCGATTCGCAGCAATCCTCGCAATCGGTCTCGTTCGCGGTCAGTCGATGCCCGCAGGCGGTCCGATATCCGTGCCAAACCAGCCTTCGATACGAGAGCATAACCGTTTCTCATTTCCCAGAGGTGCCCATCCAGGTCGCCCAATGCTACTCCGATATCGGCAAGGCAATCGATTTGGTTGGTCGCCGATTGCCCGATGTGGCCATTAACGGTTGCAAAGTAGTTGCGGTAAATCGTTCCGGCACCAGCGGCGATTGCGCATGCTGGACCTTGGGTGGGATCGTTTCCATAAATCCCGACGCCGCATTCTGGCGTCACATGTGGAGAGACCATCTCCAGAAGATTGAATTGGGAAGCGACCTGGAACATCGCTCCGGCATTCAATTCGTCCGCGTGTAGATCCTGTACATCGGCAACGATTTCGCGCACCGAAATTTCGCCAGCTTCTTCGGCAGTCGATCGAACGCGTCCTCGCAATTCCGCTAACGAGGGGGTCTCCAATTCGCCGCAAACCCACACCCCACCATTGACGCGCGAGGTCATTTCCGTTCCGTCAACGGTGATGTTCTCTCGAACCTGCTGCGGAGACCCTTCGGAGAAACCGGTGAGTGCTTCAAACCACATCATTGGATTCCATCGGTGACATTACGGTTTCAGCATCAGCGGTGGCCGAGAAGCGGCTGCCCGTCTGCATCGCCTCGTTGGGCAGATCACGGCCAGAGGATCTCTTGGCTCCACTCATCATGTTCAAACGGCCCATGGATTGACGGAAGGCACCCCCGGCTTTCGTCGACGTTCCGGTCCAGATCGGTCGCAACCCAGTCGACCAGAAGCCCTCTCGAACGAACCGCTCATCCTGGTGCTCGATGACGCCCCAAGAGGCTCCCAGGACCCAGTGCTTCGTCATGACCCCTTCCTCCAGTCGTATCGCATTGGATCCAAGATCCTCTTGCCCGCCCAGCGACCATTGGACACGGCGGGACCGCGAGGCGCTTCCGCGGATGGAGGAAATCTCATGGAGAAACCGGTTCGTGCCATACGCGGAAAAGGCTAAGCAGCAGGTGCCGGTCCGTCAAGCCCATGGATGGGGCGGCGGGGGGTATGGACGCCCACCCAGCTATTTGACCAGGAGCGGAGTGAGGGGCTGGAACCGCGGGGAGGGGAGCAATTGCTCTTCCATGCACTTGCCGTTCCTCCAGTACACCCGATAGGCCTTGCGGCCCTTCATGGAGGCGAGGACTCGATAGGTATCGTCATGGATGATCAGCGCACAGTATTCGTCCAAAGCGATGGCGACGCCCTTGCGGTTCTTCATCATCGCATGGAGGGACGGCCTGCGGTGCTTCTCGGCGTCGTAGTGCGGGCAGAGCAACGCGTCCACGAAGCCCAAGCCCCTGACCCGCGCCAGTCTGGTCGGATTCCTCCGGGATTGCAACGAATCACTGTTTCCCCAGGAGAACCAGGCGATCGAGCCGGCGCTCGAACCGCACAGGACGATATCGCGCTCCATGCCGACACGGAGAGCCCGATCCACTCCATGACGACGCCAGGTCTTCATCATCCGCAGCGTATTGCCCTCCCCGACGTAGATGATGTCCGCCCGCAGGATTCGCTCCCTGATCCTCGCTCTTTCGGGATCCGTATTGACCAAGAGCATGATGTCCACCTTGCAACCCAACCTCTTGCTGAATTGTTTATAGATCGCTGCGCAGTATTGATCGCAGCCGGCGCTTGCGGTCGGGAGGAAGAGAAGACGCGGGGACTCCTTACCACTGATCCGGACGATCTCCCGATCGATGGCCGTGGTTCGAACCGCACGGGAGAAACGCCCGATCCGCCCCCCGCCGATGGCAATGATTTTCATATTCGAGTGGGCACGGCGATTCAGCGCTGGACCCGGTGGGCACTCAAGGCAGGGGAAGCACCCCGGCCCTGCACGACTTTGCGGACGAAGGGGGAGGTCATGGCGCGAACCAGCGCACTGTAGTCGAGTTGGAAAGTCGTTTCGGCGCCGACCTCCAGACCGGGAGGGTCGGATTTCACGATGAGATGGTCGCTCGTGGCCCCCAGGACCTCGATTCCAGACGGTGGCTGGAGGCCATTCGGGTCCGTGTCCTGACGTCCCACGGCGAAGATCGCCTGGAAAACGTTTCCGTCTCCCGCCGTATTCGGCTTCTCCCCGAAGGCCGTTCGAGCGATCTCTCCCCAGGGCCGCGCCGGCTTGACCTTCGATTCGATCACCTCGGCCACCAGCGCGATGGCGTTGGTGTACAGCCCGGCGAGGGGTTGGCGGCGAAGGGTCTCCCGGCCGAGCAGAATCGATTCACCCAGGCGGAGGTCGTTGATCCGCCCCACATTCGTGGCGCCGAGAGCCCACGGAAGATTGCCGGAATTCCCCCCTGAGACCAAATCGAGGGACATTCCGAAGGTCGCCTCGATGGAATCGGTCAGCGCGGACAACT
>CAYVRL010000332.1:0-3208 GCA_964454065.1 uncultured Planctomycetales bacterium
GAGCGATCGCCCGGTGGCTGCGGAAGCGATCTGTACCCTGCGGCTGCTGGACCTCGGCGTGGAAGGAATCTCCGATGTCGGTGTCGCGGGTTTGCATCGGCTGCTGGACCGGCTGGAGAGTCTCCGTCACGCCGATGTCTTGGTGGTCTGCGCGGGTATGGAGGGAGCCCTGGCCAGCGTCCTGGGGGGCCTGGTGGCCGCGCCGGTGATCGCGGTCCCGACCAGCGTCGGCTATGGGGCGAGTTTCGGGGGATTGGCCGCGTTGCTCACCATGCTCAACTCCTGTGCCCCCGGAATCGCGGTCGTGAACGTGGACAACGGCTTCGGAGCGGGTCTGTTGGCGGGCAGGATCCTCCGCGCGGGACTTGAGAAAGGCGCGGATTGACCCGCAGAGGGGGTGCTCCTTTCGAGGAGCGCTCCACCATGTTCCACACGTCCTCTCCGCACCTTTCACCGCCCCAGGGATCCCACGGCCCTTCCGGTCTTGCCGGATCCCTGCCCCAGTTTCCCAAACTCTTCTCGTTCATGGCTTTGTGGCTCGCCACATCGGCCCCGGTTCTCGCCGCGACCCCGGCGCAGGACCTGGCGGTGCCGATCGTGGTGGAAGAGACCACGGGTATCGCCCAGCCGGCGGCTCCGGTCGCGGGCGGGATCCCGCTGCCGGAAGGGATGCTCGCGGACGCCGTTCCCCTGGAGGTGGACGGCCCCGAAGGAGCTTTGCGAATCCCCGCCACCGGCCGTGTACTGGCGCGCTGGCCGGATGCTTCGGTGCAATGGATGTTGGTGGAATTCGAAGCGCCGGAACTCCGCGCGGGGGAAGTCTTCACGGGAACCCTGCGCGTGCGGGGCAACGGCTTGAGCTTTCCCGGGAAACTGGAGATCACTCCGGCAGCCAATGGGGTACCGATCACCGTGGACAACGGGATCTTCCGGCTCCTGGGAGCTGACGGACAGGATGAACTCTTCCGCGTGGATTCCCCTGACGGGGGATCCTTCTCGGCGCCCGCAACGATGGAACTGCTGACCGAGGCCGGGCACTTCAACACGAATCGAATCAGTCAAGGGAACCTGGAAGTCGAGGATAGCGATGAATTCTCCGTCACCTTGGTTCGCCGCGATCTGTTCCTCAACAAGATCGGCAGGGACACCTTGCGGGTGACCACGCGGCTGACCCTGTGGCGGAACGACCCCGCGTTACGGATCCGTCAAACCCTGGACGTACTCGGCGGCGTCCATCGGATGCAATCCTGGACCTTGAAGCTGCCCTTCGCGGATCCCGGCAATAGCATGGTAGTGGCCCTGGACGGAGGCCGGGTCCGGACCTTGATCGGGGACGCATCGGGAGTCCAGGATAGCTGGGAGCACTTCCGTTATGCGGGGAGACGCATCGATGGAGGTCTGCCCGGAGTGGTCCAGGTCCGGGGCGCGACCCTGGCCATGCGCCATTTCAGAGAACTCTATCCCTCGGGGATCATCCGCGGCGGAAACGAAATCCGACTCGAGTACTGTCCAGGCAAGGGCAAGGACGCCGTGGTCTTGGAAGAGGGCTTCAGTCGAACGATGGAGGATTGGATCTGGTTCGGGAAGAGCGCCGCCACGCCGAACCTGGAGCAGGCCCGGGCCCGGAACGAAACTCCCCTCCGACTCCGATCCACCCCTGAGTGGTACACCTCCACGGATGCCTTCGGCCGCATCGGAATGGCGATTCCGGGCGAAGATGCGGATCTCGAGGAACTCATCGCCGATTCGACCGACGAAATCCTGGAGGCGCGGGAAGTCGATCCGGAGCATGGTTTCGGCTTCCAGAACTTCGGAGATTTCTTCGACCGACAACACACCATTGCCTACTACGGAGCACTCCAACAAGAATATGACCCAGGCATGGTCATGCTCGTACAGTTCTTGCGCACGGGTAGCCTTTCGTACCTGGAACCCGGTCTCGATTGTGCGGAGCACTATGCGGACGTGGACATGAGCTGGTACGGAGGGGCTTTCCAACACCGGGCGACGAAGAACCACGTCGAAAGTTGGATCGCCAGTATCTTCGCGGATTCCTTCCGTGCCCAGTGCTATGCCTCTCCGTATTACGACGGAACCCTGGATGGGGTGTTCAAGTGGGTCCGGCACGAATACAGCCCCGGCGCTGCCGCCACCCTCGAGCGGTGGACCGAACGCGAAGAGGCTCTCGGAGCCAAGGGAGAGGAAATCGAAGATCGGGTCTTCCTGATGGTCGGGTACTACACGATCGAGCAAATGAGGGAAAGTCTCCCCCCCTCGCCCGATGCCACCATCCATGATTACGCCGCCTTCTTCGCAAGCCTGCAGCAGGCTCGAGATCTCGGCTTCACCGATCCAGACAGCCAGTTCCTCGCCTTCTTCGACATCTATGGTGGCGATTGGGACCATTTCCCCAACTTCCATGTCGACAACGGGCCGATTCCCAAGGATCGCCACCAAGGCGGACACTCCCTCATCCAAGGCGTGCTGCTCGGTTACCTGCTGAGCGGAGATCCACACTTGGGAGAAATGGCCCTCGCTTTCGCGGAACATCACGCGACCCAGATCGTCCCCGAAGAAGTCAAGACCTTCTACCACAACCGAGACGATACCGATGGGCAGATCTACGCCCGTTCCATCGCCTGGCCCCTCCTCAATCTCGAATCCCTGATGTGTCTCGTGGATGGCGACACGGACCTCGCAAGTCTGCGGGACGAAATGCTGAACGCCGAACGAAGCTGCGTGGATGCCCTGATCACCACCGATGTGGGCCGCTATGACTCCAGTGTCCACGCCGGGATGACGCTGGAAGCACTGACCATGAACCACCAGCGGACTGGTGATCCGGCAGTGCGAGACTACCTCACCATGATGGCTCAGCGCTGGGCACGGGAGCAGTACGACTGGGACAGTCACTCCTTCCGCCACAAGGCCGTCGGGAAGACGGAAACCTACAAGGGAATGAGTGGACTGCTGGTCTACCCCCTTGCCTACGCGGAGACTCTCGAACACGATCAAAACCTCTACGACACCCTGATGGACGCCTGGGACCACATGGCCCAGCTCACCGATTACGCCAAGGCCTATGCCATGCTCTACCGCGGGGTGGGACACGCGTTGCCGTGGATCAGGGATTTGAGGGCATCCACTCCCTGACGAATCTGGCCCCCCTGGGTGGACCTGATTCCCGGCCCCAGGCGTAACCTCCCGC
>CAYVRL010000333.1:0-3177 GCA_964454065.1 uncultured Planctomycetales bacterium
GGGGGGGGCGGGGGGGGGCCCTAAGGAGCCGATTCGGGAAGCGGAGGGAGGCCGGAAACCTGACAAGCTGTCAGGGGAATTTCCGTGCCATCCAATAAGACGTGTTCCATCAAAGGTTTGAGGAGCATGACAGAATGTCTGGACCCCTTGCCGTCGACCATCGGTCAAGATCCCGTTTCGGGATGTTCGTGTTTGCGGATCAACCGATAGAGATTGCGTTCACTGATCCCGAGGATCTCGGCCGCCTTGGCCCGGTTCTCGCCCACTGCCCCGAGTACGGTGCGGATGTGTCGCCACTCGACTTCGGCGAGGCTCGGCAGGGCGGAGGGAGCCGGCCGTTCCTCTTCGTGGGCCGTGGCTTCCCGGAGTTCGCGGGACAGGTCCTCCGGGCGGATCCGGTCCCCTCGGGCCAGGACGAAGGCCTGTTCCAGCACGTGGGCCAGCTCGCGCACGTTCCCGGGCCAGGAGTAGCGACAGAGGAGGCCCAGGGCTTCCGCGGTGATCCGGATCCTCCGTCCCAAGCGGCGGTTCAGGCGCTGTTGGAAGTGCTCCACGAGGAGCGGAATGTCCTCACCTCTCTCCCGCAGGGGAGGGACCTCGAGGGTGAGCGTGGAAAGGCGATAGTAGAGGTCCTCCCGGAATCCTCCACGTGCGCGGGCCTCGGTCAGGTTGCGGTTCGTGGCCGAGAGGACGCGCACGTCCACCCGCAGTTCCTCCGTTCCTCCGAGTCGTCGAAAGCTCCCGGATTCCAGGACCCGGAGCAGGGAGCTCTGGACCTCGGGGCTCAGCTCGCCGATTTCGTCGAGGAACAGGGTTCCACCGTCGGCCACCTCGAAGAGACCATGTTTGCGCCGGATCGCTCCGGAGAAGGAACCCTTTTCGTGCCCGAAGAGTTCACTTTGCAGCAGGTCCTCCTGGAGGGCGGTGCAGTCCACCACGACGAAGGGGGCTTCCCGGCGCGGACTCAAGGTGTGGATCAGGGAGGCCGCCAGGTCCTTTCCGGCACCGGTCTCGCCCAGGATCAGAGTCGTGGCCTCCGCCGGGCCGATCCTCTCCGCAGCGGCGATCATGGCGCGGAAGGCCGGGCTGCGACCGACCATGGTCTGGCGCCGATCGGGTGGGGTGAAGCCATCGATCAGGATCTGCTGTCGGGTGAGCAGTCCGAGATGCTCGCAGGTCTTGCGGATGGTCATCTCCACCTTGTCCACGGGACAGGGCTTCTCCAGGTAGTCGTAAGCGCCGAGCCGCGTGGCCTCGATCGCCGTGTCGATGGTGCCGTGGCCGGTCAACAACACCACGCCAGCAGCTTGCTCCATCTCGCGAAGGCGCCGCAGGACCTCGATTCCGTCCATGTCCGGCAGCCGCAGATCGAGAAGGACCACGTCCAAGGCCGCAACCTGGGCCGCAGCCAGGGCCTCCGCACCACTCGAGGCAGTCTCCAGTTCCAGGCCCCGGCGGGAGAGTTCGGCGGCCAGGACCTGGCGGAAGGTGGGGTCGTCGTCCACGAGAAGGACCCGGGGAACGTGGTGTGCTCGGTTCATGATGTCGGAGGGGAGGCGGGGGAGAAGACGATTTCGAAGATCGATCCTCGGCCCGGTTCGCTCCAGACCAGACGGACGTCTCCGCCGAAACGGCGCATGAAACTCCGGGAGAGGAACAGGCCGAGACCCGTGCCGGAAGGTTTGTCGCTGCGGAATGGTTCGAACAAATGAGGGCGTTGTTGCGGCGGGATACCGACCCCTCGGTCCTGGATCCGAAGCCGTAACTGGGCCCCGGAAGCTCCGACCAGGAAGCGGATCCGGATCTCTCCGCCTCCGTCGTCCTGCGACTGGACCGCGTTGACGAGGAGGTTCAGGACCACGTGCTGGACCAACTCGGCGTTGGCCCGGATCATCGGGAGCGGGGGGTGCTCCTCGCTCACGATCTCGATCCCCTTCTCCCGTGCCGTCGGGCGGACGAGGTCCAGCACCCCGGCCACGACCTGGTCCAGGTCCAAGGGTTCGGTTCCAGGCGGCACCCCGCGCGAGAAACGTCGGAACTGCTCGGTGATCCGTCGGCAGCGCAGGACTTGGTCACGAATGATGGCGCCGCTTTCGCGGATGGCCGCGATGGTCTCCTGGTCCATGGTGGAAGCACTCCGTTGATCGAGACGCCCCAAGACGGACTCGGCGCAGGTCAGAACCGTGGCCAGCGGAGTGTTCACCTCGTGCGAGAAACCGGAAGCCAGAGTGCCGAGGGAGACCATCCGTTCGATCTCGGCCAGACGTTTTTCTTCTTCCATGCGCTCGGTGATGTCCCTCCAGATCTCGACCACTTGGGCGACCTCGCCGTCGGAGTCGAAGACCGGAGAGACGTAGACCTCTTCCACGATCTCGGCGCTGCCGTCCTGGGTCGGGCGCTGGAAGACTCGTCGTTGGATCTTGCCGGTAGCCATACAAATCATCGTCGGGCACTCCTCTTCCGCAGCGCAACAAGCCAACTGGATTCCATCGGGCCGATGGCAGAGCCGATTCCGAATGGCCTCCGGATGAGTGCCCTGGCGGCGGCAGAAGGAGCGGTTGGAGGCGAGGATCCGGTAATCCCGGTCCAACACCACGAGGCCGTCGTCGAGACTGTTGAGGACGTCGCTGAGCTGGGCCTCCTGGCGTTTCACTTCTCCGAGCAGGTCGAGGACCGTGTCGGCCATGTCATTGAAGTCACTGGCGAGGGAAGCGATGACGTCCCGGCCCACCACCTGGGCTCGGCGGTCCAGTTCGCCGGCGCTGATGGCGCGGGCGGTCCGCCCGAGCCGGGAGAGGCGGCGGAGCACGAAATTATGGACCAGGAAACGCATCCCGGCGAGCAGGATCAAAGCCAGGAGGGCGGCACCGCCGAGGAAGAGGAGCGTGTCCTGGCTCAACTGGAGATGAACGTTGGCGATCTCGCTATCCAAAACGAGGATGCCGTTCCAGCGTTTTTCCGGATCGTGGCAGCCGTGGCACTCTTTTCGGTTTTCGATCGGGAGAACCGTGCGCAGGACTTCCTCGTTGCCGTTCCGGACCAGTGTCCAGCGGTGCCGATCCGCAGGGGGAAAGGCATGACAAACCGCGCAAGATGGGGATTCCTTGGAGAGGCGGACACCCACCTGGCTCTCGTCGCTGGCCACCCGGATCTCCCCATCGTGATCGATCAGCATGG
>CAYVRL010000334.1:0-3158 GCA_964454065.1 uncultured Planctomycetales bacterium
GCCTTCTTGCGCAAGCCCGGCGTGCCCGGACCCGGGCTTGGGCCGCGGGCTTGGACCTTTCCGAGATCGATGCCCTGGATGGAATCGCCTTCGAGGAATGGATTACCGCCTATCTGGACGGGGAGGGATTCCATTGCCTCGACATTCGCCATAGCGGGGACTTCGGAGTCGACGTGATCGCGGAACGAAAGGGTTTGCGGATTGGGATCCAGGCCAAGAACTATCAGGGACACGTGGGAAACGACGCGGTTCAACAGGCCCTCGCGGGTTGCGATTATCATGGTTGCTCCGTGGCTTCGGTGGTCACGCAATCCACCTACACTCGGGCGGCTCGGGAGCAAGCCGCCCACGCTCATCTCCCCGTCATCCTCATCGATCGGGAGCGGCTCCCGAGAATGGCGCAGATCTTCCGCGACTACTGTGATCGTCCAGAGGCGGTCGGTTCGGGGAAGGGCGCGAGCTGAGGAAGACGGCGTTCCGGACCCGTGTCGAAACCGGAGTCCGTGTAACCCATTGCCGCCAGGGTAGCGCGGTCCTCGGCGGAAAGGACTTCCGCGTAACGCTGGGGCCGGGGTGACTGGGGAAGGGCTTCGGCTCGGGCTTCGCCCTGGCGCCAGGCGGCGTGGAAACGGGTCAGGGCTTCCCGGTAACGGGGATCGGTCGGGGCCAGGGGATGCAACTCCCTGGGATCCTCGTTCCGGTCATAGACTTCGAGGATGGGGCGGCCCGAGCGGTCTCGGGCCTGGCGCATGGTCAGGAGTCCCGTTCTCCGGGAGGCCTTGGGATCGAAGCTCAGAGTCCGCTGGACCGCGAACTCCTGGTCCCGCCAGCCGTCTCGAGGTCGATCGCTGCCGACCATCCGCTGCAAGAGGCTACGCGGTTCCCCGGAACCGTCGATCAACTCCCGCAGAGAGCGCCCTTCCGCTTCCGGCATGTCTCGGTGAAGCGCGAAGTCGAGCAGGGTCGGGGCCACGTCGATGCTGCGCGCGAAAGCGGCGACGCGTTTTCCGGGGGGAGTCGCCCGGGGCACGCGGAGGATCAAAGGGATCTGAGTGAGTTCCGGATAGAGGGTCGAGCGGTGCCCGATGGAGCCGTGTTCGAAGAATTCGTCACCATGATCCGAGAGTACGCAGACGAGGGTATTCTCCCACAAACCACGGCGTTTCAGGGAATCGATGATCCGGCCGATGTGTCGATCCACCCAGTGGATTTCAGCGTCGTAGAGGGCTTCCACGTGGTGGAGATCCCGTTCACTGATCCGCCGCTTCCCACTCTTCTGGTCTCGCACCGCGGGGTTCCAGTACCAATTGTCGCCGCTCATCTCACCCTGGTATCCGGGGTCGAAGCGCTTCCCCAATCCAGGTTCCAGGAGGTCGGGGATGTAGTCATAATGAGCGTCGAAATAGTGGAGGAACAGGAAGAAGGGTTTCCCTCCCCGGTGGTCCAGGAAGTCTTCCGCGAGTCCGTTCACCCGCCCCGAGGTCACGTCCCGGTGGGAGAGGTCGTCACGGACTTGCTTGATCTCCACCGCCGTGGGCTTGGGGAAGCCAGCGGCTTCCCGCTTCCGGGCCCAGGTCTGGATGCTGCGAGCCAGTGCTTCCGGAGTCATCATCGCGGATTCGTATCGGTCGAAACCGCGCCCCAGACCCCATTTGGGATCCAGATAGGGGCCACTGTAGAAACCCGCGGTGCGATAACCGGCGTCGTGGAACTCCTGGACCATGGTGCGGCGGAGCGGATCCAAGGTGTAATCGTCGGTTTCCACCGCATGGCTGCGGTCGCTCAAACCGGTGAAGATGGCCTCGTGGGAGGGAAGGGTCCACGAAGTCGTGGACCAGGCATCGTCGAAGACCACCCCCTCGGCGGCGAGGGCGTCCAGGTTGGGGCTGACCGGAATCGTCGGCGCGTACTCCGCATGGTGGCCATAGATCCCGAGTCGATTCCGAACCAGGGAATCGATGCTGATCAGCAGCACGTTGAGCGGGGGGGGTGAGGATCGCCCGCAGCCCGCGGCCGAGAGGGCGAGGAGGGATAGAAGGAGCAGAGGCGCGGGGCGGCGGAGGATCAAGGCTTGCGTTCGGGCAGGAACATCAAGGGAACTCGAATGCGCGGTGTCTCCGGATCCTCGCTTTCGATCACGAGGCGGGCGAACGTACCGGCGGGGGGAGGTTGCGTCGGCGGCTGAACGATGACCCGCCAGGCGTGGCCCTCATCGACGACCTTCAATTCCGCCTGGTAGCCGGAGCTTCCGTTTCCTTCCAGATGGATCCGCGGAGTCGGCAAGCTGCGGTCGGGGGCGAGGAGGCGGAGGTCCACGCTCTGCGGAGCGAGAGCGGTGGAGCGAAACAGCAGACGATTGGGATCGTGGGCCAGATCGGGAATCGCGATCCCGCTGACCGCGAAGCGTACCGGGGGAGCCCCCGAGAGATCGGTGGCGAGCTCGAAGCGGTGCTGAAAGGGGCCCTGAGGCAGTTCGGGAGGGGCCCGAACCGTGACCCGGTAGAGAACCTTCTGTTCGCTGTTGTGGAGCTTCCGGACCTGGATCAGCCAGCCATCGTCTTCCGCCGGGGCGAGGAGTTGGAAGTCGGATTCCTCCTGGCCCTGGACCGAAACCGTACCCGTGGCGCGTTGCCGCACACCGACCCGACCGAGGTCCAGGCCCCAGGGTTCCACCCAGAACGGAACCCAAATGTCCGCCCGGTAGTCCAGTGGCAGATAGTCGTATCCTTCGATGTGCAGCGGAATGCGACCGGTTTTCCAGCTGACCGGCTCCCGGTAGCGCGAGGTGTCCAATTCGATGCCGATCAGGAGTTCCTCACCGGGATGGACGGCCAAGCGCATGCCACGCTCCTCGGCCGACGGATGTCGCTCCGGTGCCGGGCGGTCGGGCAGAGTCAGATCCACGACGTTGCAATCACAGGCGATCGGGCCGATTCCGGTGATCACCACGTCCTGATCACTGCGGTTCCGGAGATGGAACTCCCCCCTTCCCGAACCGCCGAAAGGGATCAAAGGGAGGGATAGGATCTCGGGTTCGAGCTCCACCGGCGGGGCCGCGGGGGCCCTTTCCTCCCCGCGGGTGCAGGCGAGGGGGGAGAGCGCGAGCAGCACAGCGCCCGCGGCGGGAAGCACGGGGAGCTCCACCATCGTCCTTATCC
>CAYVRL010000335.1:0-3156 GCA_964454065.1 uncultured Planctomycetales bacterium
CGGCCGGAGCACCTGACCGACCACCAGGCCCGAGCGCTGGAGAGCATCGCCGCGGCCGCCATCGAAGGGAAGGGACCGCTGCGACTGGAGAACGGGGGGCTGGTCGAGGTCGGCGGACCCGACCGCAACTGCACCTGGATGGACGCCCAGGTGGACGGGATCCCGGTCACCCCGCGCCACGGGCAACCGGTCGAGATCGAGGCCCTGTGGTACTTCCTGCTCGCCTACCTGGAGCGACTCGCCCGCCGCGCCGGCGACCGCCCTGCGCAGCGCCACTGGATGGCCCGCAAACGTCTCGCCGGGCGGACTTTCAAGGAGCGCTTCTGGATGCCCGAGGAGGAACGACTCGCCGATCGCTGGGTCGAGGGCCACGCGGTTCCGGAGATCCGCCCCAACATGGTGATCGCCGCGGCGTTGGAGTTCAGCCCCTTGACGCGACGCCAGCGTTCCGGGGTCCTGCGCTGCGCGCGCGCCGAGCTGCTCACTCCGCGCGGACTGCGCACCCTCTCGCCGCAGGATCCCGATTACCACGGGCGGTACCAGGGCGGCCCCGCCGAGCGGGATCGCGCTTATCACCAGGGCACGGTGTGGCCGTGGCTCCTGGGCTCCTATTGCGAGGCCCTGGTCCGCAGTCTGAACCCCGGCAAGGGCCACTTCGCCCAGCTCCGGGAACTCCTCGAAGGCTTCGGAGAATCCCTGGACGGCCACGGATTGAATCAGCTCTCGGAGGTCTACGACGGCGACCCGCCGCACCGCCCGGGAGGCTGCATCGCCCAGGCCTGGAGCGTGGGCGAAGTGCTGCGCGCCTTCGCCTTGCTCGAGGAAGGGTCATGAAGGTCCTGATGCTCGGTTGGGAGTTCCCCCCCCACATCAGCGGAGGCCTCGGTACCGCTTGTTTCGGCCTGACCCGGGGTCTCGCCGCACAGGGCGTGCAACTGCGCTTCGTCCTTCCCCGTGCCCATGGGGACGAGGACCAGAGTTCGGTCGAAGTCCTGGGTTGCAATCAGGTGGAGCTTCCGAGCCAAGCGATCCCCGCGGGCGGGCCTCCCCTGGCCCCCTCCGCCGCAGCCCCGACCCCGACCGCGACCGAAGAAGCGCCCCCCTCGCGATCTCCGATGGCCACTCCCGCAGGGAAACGATCGCCCTCCACCGAGTTCGTGGTGGTGGACAGCTCCTTGCGCCCCTATCTGGAGGAGGAAGGCTATCTCCGTTCCTCGCCGACGGCGGAAGGCGGAGGCACCGTGCCGGTTCCCGCCGCCCCGCGCGGGAGGAGTGGATGGAAACGCTTTCTCCAAGGCTTGGTGGCAGGCCACGGCCCCCGTTCCTCCCCCGCCCCCCGCCGCTACGACTTCGGCGGCAGCTACGGACCCGGGCTCTACGAGGAAGTGGCACGCTACGCCGAAGTCGTCGCCCACCTCGCCGAGAGCCGCGACTTCGAGCTGGTGCACGCCCACGACTGGATGACCTTCCCCGCCGGCATCGCCGCGGCCCGGGTCGCCGGGGTGCCGCTGGTGATCCACGTGCACGCACTGGAATACGATCGCAGCGGCGAACACGGCAACCCGCGGGTCCTCGCCCTGGAACAGCTCGGCCTGGACGAAGCGGATCGCATCGTCTGCGTCAGCCACTACACCGCGGGCATCCTGAAACGCCGCTACCGGGTTCGGGCCGAGCGCATCCGAGTGGTCCACAACGCGCTGACCCAGGCCGAGCAGGCCCGCGCCTGGCACGGGGAGAAACGCATCCCGGAACCGATCGTCCTCTTCCTGGGCCGGGTCACCTTCCAGAAGGGTCCGGATTACTTCCTGGACGCCGCGGCGCGGGTGGCCCGGGTCTTCCCGCGGGTCAAGTTCGTGATGAGCGGCAGCGGCGACATGCTGCCCTCGATGATCGAACGCAGCGCGCGGCTGGGGATCGCCCGCAAGGTCCACTTCACCGGTTTCCTGCGCGGCGCCGAGGTCGAACGCATGTACGCGATGGCCGACCTCTACGTGATGCCCTCGGTCTCCGAACCCTTCGGCATCTCCCCGCTGGAGGCCATGGCCGCCGATGTCCCGGCGATCGTCTCCCGCCAGAGCGGGGTCTCGGAAGTCCTGCGCAACGCCTTGAAAGTGGACTTCTGGGACGTGCAGGACCTGGCCGACAAGATCCTCGCCCTGCTCTCCCGCCCCGCGCTGCGCCGGGAACTGGTGGAGAGCGGCCGCGAGGAGGTGCGCCGGATGCGCTGGGAAGTCCGTGCCGAACACCTGAAGCAGATCTACCAGGAACTCCTCCCATGACCTTCCTCGTTCCCTACTTCCAAGTCCACCAACCGTGGCGACTGCGCCGCTATACCTTCTTCGACATCGCCGCGCGACACGATTATTTCGACGACGCGGAGAACGAACGGATCCTGCGTCGGGTCGCGGAGAAGTGCTACCTGCCCACCAATGCCCTGCTCCTGCGCCTGATCGAACGCCACGGGCAGGCCTTCCGCTGCGCCTTCTCGATCTCGGGTTGCGCTCTCGATCAGTTCGAGGCCTGGGCCCCCGAGGTCCTGGAGCAATTCCGCCGCCTCGCCGCCAGTGGTTGCGTGGAGTTCCTGGCCGAGACCTCGCAGCACTCCTTGGCCTTCCTCGGCGACGAGGAGGAGTTCCGCATCCAGGTCCGAGCCCAGGCGCGGCGCATCGAGGAACTCTTCGGCCGAACTCCGCTCACTTTCCGCAACACCGAACTGGTCTTGGACAATCGAGTGGCCCGCTTGGCGGAGGAACTCGGTTTCCAGGCGGTCCTGGGCGAGGGGTCCGATCAACTCATGGGCTGGCGCAGCCCCCACCGGGTCTATCGTCCCGAGGGATGCCAACGCCTCAAGGTGCTCTTGCGCAGCTTCCGCCTCTCCGACGACATCGCCTTTCGCTTCTCCAACCGGGCCTGGTCGGAATGGCCGCTGACCGCGGAACGCTTCGCCTCGTGGGTACACGGGCTCGGCCCCGAGGAGCGGGTGGTCGGCCTCTTCATGGACTACGAGACCTTCGGGGAACACCAATGGGCGGATACCGGGATCTTCGACTTCCTGGAAGCCCTGCCCGAGGCCTTGCTCCGGAACCCGCGCTTCCGTTTCGCGACCCCCACCGAAGCCGCCGCCGCCGAGGACCCCGCCGGTCGCCTGGACATCCC
>CAYVRL010000336.1:0-3152 GCA_964454065.1 uncultured Planctomycetales bacterium
TCCTTTTTCTTTTAATATACCTCTCAATTCCGTATCCAATCCCCCGTAGCGGGCGCCTTCCTGGCCGCGGTCCTCGGTTTCAACGCGCTGGGCTGGATCGGCTTCCTGCTCCCGCACCCTTCATCGCCTCCTGGTACCGCCCCAGTCTTCCTCCTCGGTCCGAGTACCTTCCAGGGCTACGCGATCCACTGGGATCGGCGATTGCAGTCCTTCCTTCCCAAGTTCCTGAACGTCTCCTCCTTTGCGCTGGCGGTGCCTTTCGCGCTCTGGGCGCTGGCCGGGGCGGCCCACGCCTGGCGGTCCTCCCGAGCTTCCTTCCGAGTTCCAGGACGGGTGGCCCTTGCCGCTGGCCTCGCCTTGGCGCTGAATCCCCTGGTGGGCGGCTATTGCGGCTTGCTGCTCCTGCTCTGGTTGTTCCCGGGGATGCTCCGGCACCACGATCGCGAGGCCGGGTTTTGGTTGTTGGGTGGCCTCGGCGCTCTCCTCTTCGCCCTTCCCTTCCTGCTACCGGCCCTGCGCCCCGCACCCCACGGCGGCCCCGAGATCCAGGTCCAGCTGGGGAGTCAGCCCCTCTTCGATCTCCTCGGTCCGCTCTTCCTGCTCCTGGCCCCCGCCCTGTTCGGTTTGCGGCGTTTCGAGGTCTCGCGGCGTTGGCGCTGGGCCGCCGGTGCGGCCCTCGCCGCGCTGCTCCTGGTCGGCGCACGGCTTCCCTGGGGGAATCAGTACAAGATGGCCCGACTCGGTGCCTTGCTCTGGGCCTTGCCGACCGGAGCCTGGTTGGCCGAGCGGGTCCACCGGCCACGGCTCATCGTCCTCCTGGTGATCCTGGCCCTTCCGACCACCCTCGCGGTGCCCTGGGCCTATCTGAGCTGGGCGCGGGACACTCCTCCGTTGCCCTTGGTTTGGGAAGACGGCGCGTTGCGCCCGCGGTCATTGCCGGGACGGCCGACCTTGCCCGTTTCCATCCTGGAGGTCGAAGCCGCGGCCGATCCCGCCGCCGTGCTGCTCGCCGACCCCTATGGCCTGGCCGGGCAACTGGGGGGAGGGCGTGTCCAGGGGCAACCCCTCGCCCCCCTCTTCCACCACCCCTTGGTGGTCGACGCCCTGCAAGTCCACAACGAGGGCCAGCCCGACCTGGCGCGGCGGCTCGCTTGTGCGAACGCGCTCTGGAATCCGGATCCGATGCGAATTCCCTTCTCCGCCACGAGTGGGCTGGCGCGGCTGCGTGCCCTGCTTCCGGAGCGCCCCTTCTTGATTCTCGCCCGGCGCGAAGACCACCGGCTGCTCGAGGCCCTGTCTCGGGCAGGGGCGACGGTCCTCCGTGACGAGCAGGGTTTCAGCCTCTGGCGGCTTCCCCCGTTGCGTCCAGGCGGCGGTAGTTGAGCGCGGTTCGCAAGTCCTGTTCCTCGATGCAGGGGCTGCCGCGCAGATCGGCTGCGCTTCGGGCCACCCGGAGGCAGCGGAGATGGCCGCGACCGCTCAGGCCCAGGATCTCGGAGGCCCGGTCGAGGAGGCATTGGGCGGCGGGATGGATCCCGGCTTCCTTCAAATCGTTCATGTCAGCTCTTCCGGCGGGCCCGAAACCGCCGCGGGCCCTCCGCGCCTCCTGCACGGCGGCGGCCGTGGCGAGTGCCGCTCGGGCTTCCCGGTCACCCGGAGGGGTGGGTGGCCCAGAGAGCGCCTCGGGGGACACCGGTCCCATTTCCACGAAGAGGTCGAAGCGATCGAGGAGGGGACCGCTGGTTCGCAGGCGGTAGTTCTCGATCCGGGCCGGACTGCAAGTGCAAGGGATGCTGCGGTGGGTGAGGAAGCCGCAGGGACAGGGGTTCCGTGCCGCCACCAGCAGCACCGCGGCGGGGAAGACCGCCCATTCTCGCGCCCGCTGCAAGCGGATTTCTCCTTCCTCCAAGGGTTGGCGTAGACCTTCGAGCACCGGGCGAGCGAACTCCGGCAACTCGTCCAGGAAGAGGACTCCGTGGTGGGCGCGAGACAGCTCCCCGGGGCGCAGCGGTCGGCCTCCGCCCAGCAGGGCCTGAGCGGAGACACTGGTGTGGGGTGCGCGGAAGGGTGGCCGGGTGGGCAGGGCTCGGACCCTTCCCAGGGATGCCTCGATTCGGGCGACTTCCAGGGCTTCCCCCGGGTTCAGGGGTGGCAGCAGATCCACGACTCGGCGGGCCAGCAAGCTCTTTCCGGTTCCGGGAGGGCCCTGGAGCAGGAGCGGATGGCGACCCGCCGCGGCCAGGATGGCGGCCCTTCGCGCTTCCTCCTGTCCGTGGACGTCCTCCAAGCGGCGAGGACTGCGCGGTGCGGAGGGAGGGGGCGAGCACGGGCGAGCGGGCTGGCATCGCTCCGGGGTACGGAGGATCTCCACGGCCTCCTCCAGGTCCTGGGCGGCGTAGGCCCGAGTATGCGGGGCGAGTGCCGCCTCCGGTGCCGCCTCGGGTGCGGTGAGGACGCCGCCGAAGGCCTTCCCCACCGCCAAGGCGGCGAGAAGGGTGCCGCGGGCCGGGGGGGCCAGACGGCCATCCAAATCCAGTTCCGCGAGGAGCAACCAGGGGCGGTGGGGGGCTTCCAGGACCCGCTGCGCGATCAAGAGACTCGCCGCGAGGGCCAGGTCCAAGGGCATGCCACCCTTGGGGAACTGGGCGGGAACCAGGTTGAAGAGTACGTGGCCGCGATGGAAGGGGAAACCGTGGCTGGAGAAGGCGGAGGGGAGACGTTCCCGAGCCTCCCGGGTGGGCTGATCGGGCATGCCCACCAGGGTGATGCGGGAGAGGCCGCGACCGAGGACGGCTTCCACCCGGACCAACCGGGCCTCGCCGCCATGCAGTGCCGCACCGTAGATCGCCGCCATACCGGGCAGGCAGACGGAAGTCCGCCCTGGGGGTTACGACTTTCTCTCGAACCGGGAAGGGGAGCCGCCGGGGGTGGCGGGCAGGAAGAGTTCTCCGGCCAGGGTGTCCCGGAGCGGGATTCCCCGGCGGCGCATGAGGGGAGAGGCCGGCAGGGGGAGATCCCCCGCCCCGCAACTCGCCCAACTCCGGCGGGGGAGGAGTCGATCCAGGGCCTCGGGGAGTCCATCGGTGCTGAGGCCGTGGTGAGGGAGGACCAGGAGTTCGAGCGGGCCCTCTTCCAGTCGCCCCAGCAACTCG
>CAYVRL010000337.1:0-3138 GCA_964454065.1 uncultured Planctomycetales bacterium
GAAAAGGATCTCTGGGCGGCCGACCTCATCCTCGGGGTTCAGGCTTGGGCGGGAGCGGCTGCGGAAATCAGACCAGCACCCTCCAGGTAGTCGAGGATCACCTTCAAGGACTCTTCCGGGGACTGGGTTTCGGAGTTGATCCGAATCTCGGGGTTCTCCGGCGCTTCGTAGGGATCGGAGATCCCGGTGAAGTTCTTGATCTCGCCGGAAAGGGCCTTCGCATAGAGCCCCTTCACGTCCCGCTTGGTGAGTTCCTCGATGGAGCACTCGGCGTAGACCTCGACGAAGTTCCCACACATGCGGCGCACCTGATCGCGAACCGCCGCGTAGGGCGAGATGGCAGCGGTCATGGCCACCACGCCGTTCCGGGACAGCAGCTTGGCCACGTAGCCGATGCGTCGGATGTTGGTGTCCCGATCCTCCTTGGAGAAGCCCAGGCCCTTGGAGAGGTTCTCCCGGACTTCATCGCCGTCGAGGATCTCGACCTTGCAGCCCCGCTTGCGCAGCTCCGGTTCGAGCAAACGGGTGAGGGTGGATTTTCCGGAGCCGCTGAGGCCTGTGAACCACAGCACGAAACCAGGGGAATCGCTCATTCTTCTTTCGCTTGTTTGGGGGTCAACGGATCTTGCCCTCGAGGAAGGGGACCTCGAAGACCTTTTCGTGCATGATCGGCCCGTGGCCGAAGTAACCGCCTTCTCCGAAGAGTTCGCCGTGGTCGGCGGTGACGATGATCCAGGTGTCCTTGGGGACCATGTCGTAGAGGCGGGGGAACACCTGCTCGTTCAGGTAACGGACGGTCGTGATCTGCCGCTGGCGGCATTTCTCGATCATTTCGATGTCCATGAACTCTCCGGACTCGTTGTCGCTGACCAGGACTCCGGACTCGTCGATCTGACGATCGAGCTTGCGGAAGATCCCGTTGACCCCGGAGATGTGGGGCAGGTCGTTCTTGTCCTCGTCGGGAAGGGCGTAGGGGTAATGGGTCTCGCCGACATTGAGCAGGTAGAACTGGGGAACGTTGCCCTTCATGCCCTTGGAGGGACGCTTGTAGTGCGCCTCCATCTCGTCGAGCATGCTCATCATGTCGTTGTGCTTGGGCATCAGCTTGAAGGTGTCGAAATCCTTGTTGATGCCGGTCGCGGGGTTGAGGACCGGAAGCGAGACCATGGCGTTGGTCTCGTAGCCCCTCTTCTTGAGGAAGGCAGGCAGCCACAGGTGCGGAATCATGGCTTCGAAGCCGGCTTCATCCACCCCCAGGCGGTCCTTGAACTTGTACAGATCCTCCTTGTAGTACTCGGAGGCGTAGACCTTGGGCGGGCTGGTGTGGGGCACCAGCCCGGTCAGCAGGTTGTAATGGGAAGGCGCGGTCCAACTCGCGTAGGAATAACGCTTCTCCACCTCGTCCAACCCCCCCACCAGGCGGGTGATGTTCTCCGGCTCCGCCGCCATGAAGGAATCCCAGCGACAGGAGTCGAGAGTGATGACGATCAGGTGGTTGAGCTCGCGCTTCTTGCCGAAGATTCCGCCAAGCATGACTGGACTCCGCTGCGGCCTGGGATCAGGCGTGGACCTTCTGGGCGTAGGCGTCGATCAGGATGTCGGCGACCTCGGGACGGGTGAATTCGGCGGGCGGACGTTCCCCCTTGGAGAGCATCTCGCGGACCTTGGTGCCACTCAGGAAGATGCGGTCCTCCGGCCCCGCGGGGCTGGACTTGGTGGTGGCCATGCCTCCGGTGAGCTTGCAGTAGAAAGCGTGCTCGAAACGCAGGGTGTTGATCAGGAGATCGTCTTCCTTCAGCTCGTCGAAGATCCGCTGGGCGTCGAAAGTACCGTAGTACTTGCCCACCCCGGCGTGATCGCGTCCGACGATGATGTGCGTGCAGCCGTAGTTCTGGCGGCAGATCGCGTGCAACAGGGCCTCCCGGGGACCGCCGTAGCGCATCGCCTGCGGGTAGACCGCGAGCATGGTGCGATCGAGCGGGTAGTACTTGGCGAGCAAGGCGTGGTAGCACTTCATGCGCACGTCGCTGGGGATGTCATCGGCCTTGGTGTCGCCGACCAGGGGGTGCAGGAGCAGACCGTCGGTCTGTTCCAGGGCGACCTTGGTCAGGTACTCGTGGGCACGGTGGATCGGGTTGCGGGTCTGGAAGGCCACGGTGGTCTGCCAACCCTTTTCCGCGAAAGCGACGCGGGTCTGGGCAGGAGTCAACCGGTACTCGTTGTGTTTTTCGTGCTTGGGCAGGGAAAGCACCTGGATCGGGCCGCCCAAGTAGGTGGTGCCGATGCTGGACAAATAAGTCCAGGCGGGGTGATCCTCGTCCCCGAGGAAACACTTCTCGAGTTCCCGCTTCTTGTCGGGGTGGTAAACGCTCTCGACCTGCATCACCGCGAGGATCTCCCCGGAGGGATCCTTCAGGGCGATCTCGGACCCGGCGGCGATCCCCTCGGCGCCGGAGGTGGGCGCCAGGGTCACCGGCAACGGCCACAGGGTGCCGTTGGCGAGACGCATGGATTCGACCACTCCGTCGTAGTCGGCTTCGGTCATGAAGCCGGCGAGGGGGCTCATCGCGCCGACCGCGATCATCTCGAGGTCGCTGCATTCGCGGGAATTGAGGGTCACCGCGGGCAGCGAGGCGGCGCGGGCGGCAAGGGTGTCGCGTTCGGCGCCTTCGAGCAGACGGTTGACGAGGGTTCCACCGTGGGGGTCGTACATGATGCTGGTTCGGGAGTCGGGAGTCGTTCGGAATGAGGGAAGCTTCAGTCCAAGTAACCCAAGTTCCGAAGCTTGTTCTTGATCGCTTTCAGCTCTTCCGGCGAGAATTCCTCGTTCTCCTTGGTCTCCACTTCCCCCATCAGGTCGCGGAGTACGAAAACGATGAAATCCGTCGGCGAGGAGAAGCCCGAGTTGTCGATGACCTGGAGGATCCGCCGGTACAGGGGCCGGGGAATCTTCACGGTGACGCGGGTTTCCTTGAGCATGGTTCCAAGCTTACTCGGACAGGAGTCAGATTGTAGCCTCAAGGGAGTATTCCAGCACTCTTTTTCTGGATCCGGTTCCTACCGGGGCTCACCCGGAACTCCGAATCTATCGGACGATGGCTCCGCGTCCTGACCCCCTTTTCCGAGGCCCTCGTTCCG
>CAYVRL010000338.1:0-3137 GCA_964454065.1 uncultured Planctomycetales bacterium
GAGGGCGCGGGCGTGCTTCCGAGCCCGCCGCGCCGGGGCGGCGTAGTCCGTGCGCCCCGCGGCGAGCAGGCGGCCGAAGGTGCCGAGCGCCTTGAGAACCCGTTGCAGGGCGCAGACTCGGAAGAGGTGATCGGCATGGGAAGAACTCAGGGAACTCCGACGGCCGAGAGCGATCACGGTCCCCTGGATCCGAGCTCGGGCGGCCTCGCTCGGGTCCACGTAGGCATCCGTGGCGAGCGAGGCCAGGTCGTAATAGAGCGGGCCGCGACGGAGATCCTGGTGGTCGATCAGGGCGATGCCACCTTCCGGGGGCAGGAGGATGTTGCGGGAATGGAAATCCCGGTGTTGGGTGCGCTGGGGGCCGGAAGCGGCTTCCTCGGCGAGGCGGGCGGCCTCGGTTCGGAGTGCGCGGAGGCCGGTGGGAGAGAGGCGGAGGGGGCGCACCCCTTCCAGATCGGCGCGGTGGAAGCCGTCCAGCTCGCGGACGAAGAGCGGCGGGTCGAGACGCAAGGCGGCATTGGGGTGCTCGGCGGGTAAGTCGTGGCTGGAGAAGCGTTCCCAGCTTTCCAGGACCCCTTCGTAGTGCGGGCCGCTGGGATCGTGGAGCAGGTGGCGATCGCCGAGGTCTTCCACCAGGTAGGCCCCCGGGACTTCGGGGCCGATCCGGGGAACCCGGACCTGGTGGGCGGCGAGCCAGTCCGCGGTGGCGCGCGGAGGGGGGGTCGGAGAACGAACCAGCAACCAGCCGCGCTCGACGGGATCGCGAGGGCGGAAGTAGCGTCGATCGCCGGCTTCCGGGGTCAGCGGAAGGAGCGGGACCTTCCCCGCCAGCAGTCGTTCCTCGAGGGTGGCGGTCCGGTTCATGGGGCGGGGCAGGCGCGGTCGGCGCGGTCGGCGAAGGCTCTCAGCGCCGGGAGGTGGGTCGCCAGGACCTTCTCCGGGGAAGTGGTGCCCCGCTCGTAGTCCCGCAATTCCAGGGCGGCCGTGCCCTGGTAGCCGACTTCGTGGAGCCAGGCGAGGATGGCGTCATAGGGGAGTTCGCCCGTGCCGGGGGCGTGGTGGCGGTCCTTGCGGCCGTCGTTGTCGTGGACATGGAGGTGTTGCAGGCGCGGGAGAGCAGCCTTCGACTCGCCGAGGACTCCTTCTCCCTCTCGTCCCTCGATGTGGGCGTGGCCGAGGTCCAGGCATAGACCCGCTTCTCCCTCCGGGTCCAGTTCCTCGAGCAGCGCCACGAGTCTCGCGCTGCGGGTACCGAGCGAGAGGATGTTCTCGAGGAGGAGGCGGATTCCGAGTTCTCGGGCCAGGGGGAGGAGATCCCGCAGCGCCTGGCGCGCGCGGGAGGGTGCCGGTGGCTCCCAGTCGTCGCCCGGCCAGCCGAGATGGAGGACCGCGCTCTCCGCTCCCAGTTCGGCGCTGGCCCGCAACCCTTCCCGGGCGCCCGCGAGAGCGATCGCGCGCTCCTCCGCGTCTTCGGCGATCAGGGACCAGCGGCTGCCGTGCTCCATGAGCTCCGGCACGGAGGGATAGAAGGGCAGATGGGTGCTTCGGGCGCGTAGACCGTGGGCCTCGAGGGCGGCCCGGAAGGAGCGGCGGGCGCCGGGATCGCGCCAGGGCAGGTGGGGTTCGGCCAGCCACAGTTCCAAACCGGAGAAGGGGGTGGCGGCGAGAGCCGCGAGAGCCTCCGCGTCGAGGACGTGGTAGACCAGCAAGTGAGTGGACAGGGTGAGTTCCATCCTTGGGAGCTATCCTAGACGGCGATGCTCGTCGCCGTCCTCCTCGCCCTTCCCTGTGTCGGTCTTCCGCAGCAGGACGAGACCGTCCGGGATTTCAAGCGCTACTTTCGGAAGGCCAAGGAGACCGCGGACCGGGTCGAGTACGTCAAGGCCCTGGAGGGGATCGACGACCCCACGGTCGCCAAGCTCCTGCTTCCCGTCCTCACGGACAAGGATCCGCAGGTCGCGGCCGCTGCTCTGGAGGTCGTCGCGGCGCTGCCCAGTCCGAAATCACGCGCTTCTCTGCTTCCGGTGGTGGAGAAGGGCAAACCCGCCGCTCCCCTGCCCTTCGTGGTGCGTGCCGCTGGCAGGGGACACTGGCTGGAGTTCACTCCTTCCTTGCGCCCCTGGTTGGAGGGGAGGGAGGACCGCTTGCGGCTCTGGACCGCGACCGCCTTGGCGGAACTCGGGGACACCGAATCCTTGCCCGGACTGGCCGAACGCGCGGAAGAGGACGGGAATCCGCTGGTCCGGGTGGCGGCGGTGGATGCGATTGCGGTACTCGGGAAGGGCCACGAGGAGATCGCCGGCCCGGCGCTGGTGGACGCTCTCGACGATCCGGCCTTGGAGGTCCAGACGGCGGCTTGTCTGGCCCTGCATCGGGTGCGGGTTCGGGAAGCGATCGGGCCACTGGTGCGGATGATGAATGAGAGCGAGGGGCGGATCCTGGAGGAGGTCTATCCCGCCCTGTTGGCTCTCACCGATCTGCAATACGGGGACAATCCCGAGACCTGGAGGAAATGGTGGGCGCGTGCTCAGGACGACTACGTGTTGCCCACCGATGCCGAGATCGCGGCTCGAAGGGCGGCCCGCAAGCAGGCCAACGCGGTCTACCGGCCCTCACGCAAGGCCGCGAGCTTCGTGGGCGTGGACACGCCGAGTCGACGCATCGTCTTCGTGATCGACGTCTCCGGATCCATGGAGGAATTCGTGCACGATCGCGAGGCCTTCGCGGAGCGAGGCATGAAGCTGTTCGGGAAGCTGGATATCGTCAAGGCCGAGCTGCTGCAAGCCATTCAGGGAATGGATTCCCACGTACGTTTCAACATTCTCGCCTTCGCCAGTCAGGTGCACCCATGGCGTTCCAAACTCGCCCCAGCCAACTCCTTGAACCGCAAGAGCGCGATGGAGTGGGTGAAGAAGCTCCAACCGGTTGGCGGGGCGCTCGCCTCGGAACGAGCCAACGTGGGTTTGAAGGGTTCCTCCGGAGTCGAGGACGGGCGCACCAATACCTACGCTGCCTTGTGCGCGGCGCTCGGGGTCTCCGACCTGAAGAAGGGCCTCGCGGTCACCGTGGGACCGGGCGAGAAGGTCGATTCGGACGTGGATACGATCTTCTTCCTTTCGGATGGCCGCCCCTCGGTC
>CAYVRL010000339.1:0-3120 GCA_964454065.1 uncultured Planctomycetales bacterium
ATACACCATACAGAATGAGAGATATTTTAGAATGCGTTATCAAAAGCAATAAAGATATACTAGTTAAAAATGAAATGATTGAAATGCTGATAGATACTAACAAGCGCGTCGGCTCTTGCGCCGTTTGCGCAAACTCTATCCGGAGCCCAGGACGGCGCTGGAGTGGCACGGTGATCCCTTTCGATTGCTGGCCGCCACCATCCTCTCCGCCCAGTGCACCGACGAGCGGGTCAACCAGGTCACCCAGGTCCTCTTCGCCCGCTATCCAGACGCCGCAGCCATGGCCCGCGCCAGTCAAAGTGAGATCGAGGGGCTCGTGCGCTCCACCGGTTTCTTCCGCAACAAAGCCAAACACCTTCGGGAAGCCGCTCAGCGGATCGTCTCCGAACATGACGGTCGAGTTCCCGATTCCATGGAAGCCCTGCTGGCCCTGCCCGGTGTGGCACGGAAAACCGCCAACTGCGTGCTGGGGACCGCTTTCGGGCAAAGGGCCGGAGTGGTCGTGGATACCCACGTGGGGCGGCTGGCGCGGCGATTGGGTTTGAGTTCGGAGAAGGATCCGGTCAAAGTCGAGCGGGATCTGATGGCCCTCTTCCCTCGTTCCTCCTGGACGGACCTGAGCCACCTGTTGATCGACCACGGTCGTGCGGTCTGTCGCGCCCGCAAGGCCGATTGCGAGGCTTGCTTTCTGGCTCCGGAATGCCCCAAACTCCTGGAAGAGCGCAGGGGATCGCGAACGTGCGGTTGACAGTTGACGCAAACTGGCAAATCAGTCTAGGATGGAAGAGTGGAGAGTTCGGAAGTCCGCTTCGACATCTCGGAACTGGCCCGCCTGGGCGGTGTCAGTCCCCGAACCCTGCGCTACTGGGGTGAGCGGGGTCTCCTGCGCCCCGTCGGCCGGGGACCGGGTGGGCGGCGCGCCTTCGGGCCGGAAGCCCTGGAACGGATCCGTTTCATCGGGCGACTGAAGCGACTCGGCCTGACCCTACGCCAGATCGCCGAGTTGAACGAAGCCTTCGAACGTGGGCGGACCCCGAAGATGCTCGACCACCTGGAGGCCCTCCTCGACCAGCGACTCGCCGAGATCGCCGAACGGCTTGCCGAACTCCGCCGCTTGGAGGACGATCTCCGCGCCTACCGCGATCACATCCGTTCCCGCAACGCCCGGAATCCGCAGCCATGACCCGTCCCGTCGATCCCCCTCCGCGCCCCTCCACACCCTCCACCCCCCTCTCCAAGGGGTCGCGGCGTGGGGCCCGCCCCCGCTTCGTGACCGCGGCTTCCCTCTTCGACGGCCACGATGCGGCGATCAACATCATGCGACGCATCCTGCAACAGGAGGGCGCTGAAGTCATCCATCTGGGGCACGACCGCTCGGTGGACCAGATCGTCGAGGCGGCGATCCAGGAAGACGCACACGGCATTGCCGTTTCTTCCTACCAAGGTGGTCACATGGAGTTCTTCCGCTACATGGTGGAGCTGCTTCGAGAGCGGGGGGCGGATTCCATCAAAGTCTTCGGCGGCGGCGGCGGCACCATCACCGACGCGGAAGCCACGGAACTCGAAGCGGCCGGAGTGGAGAAGATCTATTCCGTCGAAGACGGGCGCTTGATGGGCCTGGAGGGCATGATCCGCGACATGATCGACAGGATCGGAGATGTACGCCGTCCTTGGACGGGCTCCCTCCCTCGGGGATGGCGCAAACGCGAGCCGGGTGCGATCGCAAGGGCGATCAGCCTGATCGAAGAACTCGCCGAGGAAGATCCGGAGGCCCTCGCCGGCACCCGCGAGGAACTCCGCTCTCGTCTTCCCGATCTGGCTGCTCCGGTGATCGGCATCACCGGTACCGGCGGAGCAGGAAAGTCTTCGCTGACCGACGAAGTCGCCCGACGCATGCTGGATCAATTCCCGGACCGCACCCTCGCCATCCTCTCGGTGGACCCCAGCCGCCGACGTACGGGTGGGGCCCTGCTCGGCGACCGGATTCGGATGAACTCGGTTCACGGGCCGCGGGTCTACATGCGTTCCCTCGCCACCCGTCGCGCCCATGCTTCCACCGCCGCGGCGGTCGGGGACGCATTGCTCCTCCTCCGGGCCGCGGGCTTCGATCTCGTGATCCTCGAAACCGCGGGGATCGGTCAAGGGGATTCGGCAGTCAGCGACCTCTGCGACCTCTCCCTCTACGTGATGACTCCCGAGTTCGGAGCCCCCTCACAGCTCGAGAAGATCGACATGCTGGACTATGCCGATGGGGTCGCGATCAACAAGGCCGACAAGCGCGGAGCCGAGGATGCGCTACGCGACGTACGCAAGCAAGTTCAGCGCAACCGCAAGCTCTTCGATCTCCCTCCGGAAGGACTCCCGGTTTTCCTCTGCTCCGCAAGTCACTTCGCCGACCCCGGGGTGGATCGACTGTTCGGCTGGTTGATGAAAGAAACCGCATCTCTCAGCGGTCGCGAATGGATCCCCGAACCTCCCCCCCGGCGACTCAGCGCCATCCCGACCGTGGTCCCGCCGGAACGCTCCCGGTATCTGGCCGAGATCGCCACGAAGCTCCGGGAACACCACCGGCACTGCGAACGACAGGCCGAGATCGCGGCCCGCGCAGACGGGCTCGCCCGCGCGCTTCGGGAAATGGGCGACACGCCCCCCACACCCGATTGCGACTATCCCCCCGCCGCCCTGACCGACCCGGACTGCGAAGCCACCATCCGGGTACTCCGCCAGCGTTACCACGAAGCGATCCAAGACCTGGATCAGCACTTTCGTCAGGGCCTGAGCCGCTGGGAATCCGACCGCGAGGCCTATTCCGCGGAGGTCTTCGAGTACCAGGTGCGGGGCAAGACCATCCAGGTCCCCGCCTCCCACACCACGCTGGCCGGGACCCGCATTCCCAAGGTCGCCCACCCGCGGACACGTGACTGGGGGGAGAGAGTGGCCTGGATGGGCATGGAGAACCTTCCTGGCCGTTTTCCCTACACCGCCGGCGTTTTCCCTTTCAAGCGCACCGCGGAGGATCCCACCCGGATGTTCGCCGGAGAGGGCACGGCCGAGCGCACCAATCGTCGCTTCCACTTCGTTTCCGCGGGCCAGCCAGCGGTACGCTTGAGTACCGCCTTC
>CAYVRL010000340.1:0-3114 GCA_964454065.1 uncultured Planctomycetales bacterium
GGTCTGACGAACGCTTACCCTTGGCCCATGGAAACGACCCGCCATGTCCTGGTCACCGGAGCCTCCAGTGGCATCGGCCGCGCCTCCACGGAACTCCTCGCCGCCGCGGGTTGGACGGTTCATGCCACCGTGCGCAAGGAAACCGATTTCGCGGCCCTCGCGGAACTGGGGAACGCGAGGATCCGTCCGCTCCACATGGAAGTCACCGACGGAGACTCCGTGACCGCGGCGCGGGACCTGCTCGACACCGAACTCGGAGATCGCGGTCTGCAAGGTCTGGTCAACAACGCCGGAATCGCGGTCGCCGCTCCCTTGGAGTTCCTCGCCATCGACGACTTCCGCCGTCAACTCGAAGTGAACTTGACCGGTTCGCTGCGCGTGACGCAGGCCTTTCTGCCCCGAGTGCGTGCGGCGCGAGGACGGATCGTGAACATCAGTTCCATGGCCGGGCGCGTCTGCGGGCCGATGCTCGGTGCCTACCACGCCTCCAAGTGGGGGCTGGAAGGGCTGAGCAACTCCCTGCGCCTGGAGCTCGCCCCCCTCGGAGTCGAGGTCGCGTTGATCGAACCGGGGGCGATCCGCACTCGGATCTGGGAGACCGCCGGACGGGACGCCGACCGCAGCGCCGCGGCCATGCCCGAGGAGGCGAAGGAACTCTATGGGGTGTTCATGGAGAAGACCCGGCGGCGAGTCGAGCAAGCCGCGGAACGCGCCATCGATGCGGAAGAGGTGGCGCGGGCGGTCCTCCACGCCCTCTCCGCGCGCCGACCCCGCACTCGATACGTGGTCGGGAGGGACGCCCGGGCCGCGATTCGCCTGGGTCGCTGGTTGCCCGATCGGCTCTTCGACCGCCTGATCCTGAAGAGCTACGGCTTGCGCGCCCGACGCTGAGAACGGGGAGGAGCGACCCGCGCGCTTCCCCACGGATTCCGTTCCGGTGTTATCTTGCCGGGCCGCCCTCGGCCGGGAGGATCCTCCGCGGCCCCTGAATCCCCGGAGAACTCCATGCCTGGCTCCACGCCCCTCCCGCTCTTCCTCGTCCTCGCCCTCACCCTGCCCCTGTCCGCGCAGAAACCCGAACACTCGGCGCCCGGCGACGAGGCCGCGACCGTCGGCGAAGCCAAGCCCTACGACGAGGTCATCACCGAGGATTTCCATTCCGACCCCGGGCTGTTCCTGGTCCATCGCAAGAAGGATCAGGTCTATTACGAAATCCCCCGGGAGGTGCTGGGCAAGGACATGCTGTGGGTCACGCAACTCGCGCGTACCCAGGCCGGCTTCGGCTACGGTGGGACTTCGCTCGGCAACCGAGTGGTGCGCTGGGAACTGCGTGGCGACCAAGTGCTGCTGCGCGACGTGAAGTACACCATCCGTGGTGGGGAGAACGACAGCCTGAGAACCGCCGTCGAGGCCACCTCCCTCTTCCCGATCATCCGCAGCTTCCCGGTCGCGGCTTGGGGCAAGGATCAGCGACCGGTGATCGACGTGTCGGCGCTCTTCCTGGACGACTTGCCGGAGTTCAGCGCCAAACGGAGATTGGGTGCTTCCGGTGTGGATTCGAAACGGAGTTATCTCGAAGAGGTGAAATCCTTTCCCACCAACATCGAGAGCAAGGTGGTGTTGACTTACCGCTTGTCCGGCGGGTCTTCCTCCGCCCACACTCCCTTTTCGCGGCGCGGATTCCGGGATCCCAGCCAGGGCGCGGTCACCGTGGAGCTGCATCACAGCATGGTCGTGCTTCCCGAACATCCGATGACCCCGCGGATCCGGGACGAACGGATCGGTTTCTTCGCCGTCTCCTTCGAGGACTACGAGGCCAAGGACGATCAGGTCGAGGACATCCACTACATCACCCGCTGGCGGCTGGAGAAGAAGGATCCGGAAGCCGCGCTCTCGGAACCGGTGAAGCCGATCGTGTTCTACGTGGGCCGGGGGGTACCCGCGAAGTGGCGGCCTTGGATCAAGAAGGGAATCGAAATGTGGCAACCGGCTTTCGAGGCCGCAGGATTCGAGAACGCGATCCTGGCCAAGGACGCGCCCACTCCCGAGGAAGATCCCGATTGGGACGCGGAGGACGCACGCTATTCCACGATCCGGTGGCTGGCCTCGACCGTCGAGAATGCCATGGGGCCGCACGTCAGCGACCCCAGGAGCGGTGAGATCCTGGAGGCGGACATCCTCATCTATCACAACGTGATCAAGCTGATCCGGGACTGGTACTTCGTCCAGGCATCCCCCAACGACCCGACGGCGCAGAAGCTTCCCCTTCCCGACGAAACGGTGGGACGGGCGCTGGCCTACGTTGTGGCTCACGAAGTGGGTCACTCCCTGGGTTTCCCCCACAACATGAAGGCATCTTCGGCCTACACCGTGGCCCAGCTTCGGGATCCCGAGTTCACCGCCAAGTATGGGACCGAGGCCTCGATCATGGATTACGGGCGCTTCAACTACGTCGCCCAACCGGGGGACGGCGCGGCCCTGATCCCGATCATCGGCCCCTACGATTCCTTCGCGGTGGAGTGGGGTTACCGACAGTACCCGGACGCGCGAGCCGAGCAGCAGGGCCTGGCGGAACTACTCGCCCGACAAGTCGACGACCCGATGCTCCGCTTCGGAGATCCCAATCCCGCCGAGGATCCGACCCAACAAACCGAGGACCTGGGCGCCGACCCGATCGCCGCCACGACCCTGGGTCTGAAGAACCTCGACCGGGTGGCCGATTACCTGCTGAACGCGACTTGCCAGGAGGGCAAGGACTACGAGCTCCTGCGCAACATGTACGATCAAGTCCTGGGCCAGCGCAATCGTGAATTGATGCACGTGGCCAACCTGGTCGGCGGAGTGGTCCGGGAGAATCTGTATTTCGGGGACGCAGAGCGGATCTACTTCCCGGTGGAACGAAAGCGCCAGGTCCAGGCGGTGGACTTCTTGTTGGAGCACGCCTTCCACACCCCGGAGAAACTGATCGATCCGGAGATCCTGGCCCGTCTGGAGGCGGGCGGCGCTCCGGAACGGATCCTCTCCTCGCAGAAGCGAATCCTTTCCGCTTTGATCGACGATCGCCGTTGTCGGCGCATGTCGGAACACAGTGCCGGGCTGGCCCCGGGTCAGGCC
>CAYVRL010000341.1:0-3107 GCA_964454065.1 uncultured Planctomycetales bacterium
GAAGGATCCTTTCCGTCCCGGGGAGGATCCCGAGGAACCGGTGCCCGAAGCCGCGGAAACGGTGGAAGCGGCGGAGCCGGTGGATCCCCCGGCCCCGGCCCCGGAAGGTCGGCTCCCGGGAATCAGCGAGGGTCCGGATATCGGTCACACGCCCCGGCCCGAGGAGTCGGCAAGGGGGACTTCCCGGCGTCGCCGATGTCAACCCACATTGGGGTCCCTACCGCCGCTCACCATCCTTCGCTCCGGTCGCAAGCGGGACCGCCGTGAGATGCAGGCCGAGATCGACGCCCTGGGACAGCGCCTGCAAGCCACCTTCGATTCCTTCGGGCTGGAGGCGCGAGTCGTCGGGGCCGAGCGTGGCCCCACCTTGACCCTCTTCGAGGTGCAACTCGCGACGGGGGTGAGCGTGAAGAAGCTCAAGAATCAGCGCGAGGACCTCGCGGTGGCCCTGGGTAGTTATGGAGTGCGCATCGTCTATCCCCTTCCCGGGCGGACCACGGTTGGAATCGAAGTCCCGAATCTCAAACGGGAGCACGTCTTCCTGAAGGATGTCTTCCAGGAAGTCGACCTGAGCACCATCAAGCTGCCGATGGTCATCGGCCGTGACACATTGGGAAAGACCGTGGTGGAGGATCTGACGGCGATGCCCCACATGTTGGTTGCGGGAACCACGGGTTCGGGAAAGTCCGTTTGTTTGAATTCGGTCTTGATGTCCCTATTGCTGACGCGTGGCCCGGAGCAGCTGCGGCTGATTCTGATCGATCCCAAACAGGTGGAGTTGCAGCTCTACCGGGACATTCCGCACCTCGCCTGTCCGGTCGTCACCGACATGAAACGGGCCCCTTTCGTCCTGGAATGGGCCACTCGCCAAATGGAGGAGCGCCTCCATCTCTTCAAGATGGCGGGGGTCCGGAACATCCACGATTACAACGACCTCGGGCCCCGGGAGTTGAAGCGCCGGGTCGGCGAGGAGGCTTACGATCCCGACGAGTTCATGGATTCGATGCCCTATGTGGTGATCGTGATCGATGAACTCGCCGATCTGATGTTGGTTTCGGCCAAGGAGGTCGAGATCGCGATCTCCCGGTTGGCGGCCAAGGCGCGGGCTGCGGGAGTGCACTTGCTGGTCGCCACTCAACGCCCCAGTACCGACGTGGTGACCGGTTTGATCAAGATGAATCTACCGGTGCGGCTCTCCTTCAAGGTCACCTCGGCGGTCGATAGCCGGGTGATCCTCGACGATAGCGGCGCCGACCTCCTGCTCGGGAACGGGGACTTCCTCTACCGCCCACCGGGGGCTGCGGGAATGACCCGCGGGCAGGGTGCCTTCGTCGGAGAGCAGGAAGTTCGGGAGGTCTGCGATCACTTGCGCGAGAACGGCAAACCGGAGTTCATCCAGGAACTCGTGCAGATGAAGGCCGGTGGCGGCGACGGCGATGTCGACGACCCCCTCTACGAGGATGCGGTGCGGATCATCCTCCAAAGCGGCCGGGGCTCGGCCTCCCTGCTCCAGCGGGCCCTGTCGATCGGCTATACCCGAGCCAGTCGACTGATCGACATCATGACCGAGCAGGGAGTCCTCGGCCCCTTCATCGGTTCCAAGGCGAGAGAGGTCCTACTCACGGTCGAGGAGTGGGAAGAGAGCCGGAAGCAACCTCAGTGAGCACCCGTCGGAGTTCCTCCGGCTGGATCGGCTTGCTGAGATAGTCGTTCATCCCGGCTTCCAAGCAGATCTCGCGGTCTCCCTTCATCGCGTTGGCGGTCATCGCGACGATCGGTATGGGGTCGCGGCCCTCAGCCCGTTCCGCAGACCGGATGGTCTGGGTGGCTTCCAGGCCATCCATTTCAGGCATCTGCAGGTCCATCAAGATCAAGTCGAAGTCTTCGTCCGCCACCCGCTCCGTGGCCTCTCGGCCATTCCCGGCGAGGGTGACTCGATGCCCCCATTGGGTGAGCATCTTTCCCGCTACCTTTTGATTGATGGGATTGTCCTCCGCGAGCAAGATCCGCAATCCGCGCTCCGTTCCCTTCTCGGTTTCGGGAGCGTGACCCGCTGTGGATTCCTCCCAGCCGAGGATCTCCAGCATGCGCTCGTACAGGGAGGAAGGATTCCAGGGGGCCACCAGGTAGGGGAGTTTCCGCTCCATGCAGACTTCCACCTGTTTGGATTGTTCGGGGCCTCCCAGGAGCATCAATACCGGCACCCGGTCCTCGCTCCTCCTCTCGAGGGCGGCCACGATGGAGAAGGCACTGTTGCCGCAGCCGCGGACGTCCAGGAGGAGCAGCTTCCAGGCAGTGGTATCCCCTTCGTTCTGGAGCAAGGAGAAGGCGGCGGCAGGGCTTTCCACCCCCACCGGTAGGCATCCCCAGGACTTGAGGATTCCCTCCAGATCCGAACGGCGTTGGGGTTGCTGACAGACCACCAGGGTCTTCGCCCCCTGGAAGACGTTGGGAAGCGGCGCGGCCGCCTCTTCGGGCAGCGGAAGGACGGCTTCGAAGGAGAAGCAGCTCCCTTCGCCTTCCTTGCTCCTGACTTGGATGGTACCCCCCATCCGGCGGACCAGTTCCGCCGAGATCGTCAATCCCAGTCCCGTTCCGCCGAATTTCCGGGTCGTGGTCCCGTCCGCCTGCGTGAAGGATTCGAAGATCCTCTCCAGGCGGTCTGGAGGAATCCCGATGCCGGTGTCCCGTACTTCGAAGAGCAAACGAACACCTGCGGAGGAGACTCCTCGGTTGCTGACTGCGAGGGTGACACCTCCTCGATCGGTGAATTTGAGCGCGTTCCCCATTAGATTGGTGAGCACCTGACGGATCCGTACCGGATCTCCGATCACGCGATCCGGCACGCTTCGATCAGCCAGGTAATCCAGATCCAGCCCCTTCTCCTTCGCCGCGGGGGCGAGTGTGCGGATGACCTTGGCGATCTCGTCTCGGAGGCCGAAGGGGATCGCCTCGAAATCCAGTTTCCCCGCTTCGATCTTGGAATGATCCAGGATGTCGTTGAGGATCTTCAGGAGCGAGGTCGCCGAGCCGCGGATCATTTCACCCAGATCTCGCTGATCTTCATTCAAGTCGGAGTCCAGGAGCAAGTTGGCCGCCCCGAGTAC
>CAYVRL010000342.1:0-3096 GCA_964454065.1 uncultured Planctomycetales bacterium
GCCGTCGAGGCGATCAGGCTGTACTCGCAGCCCCCGCAGGCCGGAAGATGGAGGAGAGTCTATGCCAAGGGGAAGCGGTGTCAAGGAAGGGAAAGGGGGGGCTAGAATGAGGGCGTCGCCCGGGGTCTTCCCCCCCGGGCCTTCCTCATGAAGGAAACCCAGCCCGAGAAGCCCTACGGTTCCGCACTCGGTCGCTCCCGTATTCCCGAGGTGGACGAGCGGCCGGTGCCGTCGAAGATCACCGTCCCGGCGCTGCGCGCACGCAAGGGGACCGGGCGCAAGATCCTCGCCTTGACCGCCTACGACGCGCCCAGCGCCCGACTGGTGGACGAAGCGGGATTCGACCTGATCCTGGTCGGCGACAGCATGGCGAACGTGGTCCTCGGACACGCCACCACGCTGAAGATCACCCTGGATCAGATCATCTCCGCGACCCGCGCCGTGAAGCGCGCCGTGGACCGCCCGCTGGTGGTCGCCGACATGCCCTTCGGCACCTATCACACGGGCCGCCGCGACACCCTGATCAACGTGCTGCGCCTGGTCCGCGAAGGCGGTGCGCAGGCGGTCAAACTCGAGGGCGGCGCGCGCCGCGCCGAGCTGGTCGCGGCGATCGTGGACGCGCAGGTTCCCGTGCTCGGCCACATCGGACTGCTCCCCCAGTCCTACCACGCCGCGGGCGGTTACAAGGTGCAAGGCCGTTCCGCGAGCGCCGCCGAAGCCTTGCTGGCCGACGGCCTGGCGCTGCAGGAAGCCGGCGCCTTCGCGGTGGTCCTCGAAGGAGTTCCCGCACCGATCGCGGCCGGGATCAGCGCCCGTCTCTCGATCCCCACCATCGGGATCGGCGCCGGCGCCGGCTGCGACGGCCAGATCCTGGTCTTCCACGACGTGATCGGTTACACCACCACTCCCCCGCCCCGTTTCGTGCGGCGCTACGCCAACGTCGCCGAAGTCATCCGCAAGGCCCTCGGAGAACTCGCCAGCGACATTCGCACGGGCCGCTTCCCCAGCGAAGCGGAATCCTACTCCTACACGGAGGAGCTCCCGGAGGGCTGGGAGGAATGAGCCGCGCCGCGGCCTGGCTGGCGGGCCGCGAGTTCCCCGGCGAACGGACCATCGAGGTCCACGCTCCCGATGGCGGGGAACGGCTCGCGGAAGTCGCCTTGGCTCGCGCGGAGGATCTTCGCCGCGCTCTCGAGGCCGCGGAAGCGGCGCGCGCGGCGATGGCCGCGGAATCTCCCGGAACCCGGGCGCGCCGACTCGATGGGCTGGCCGCCGCCCTCGCGGAGCGAGCCGAGGAATTCGCCCTGTGCATCGCCCGGGAGGCCGGCAAACCGCTCCTCTACGCCCGCGGAGAAGCCCGCCGCGCGGTCCGGACCTTCCAACTCGCGGCCGCCGAGGCGCGGCGCCCGACCACCGAGGAACTGCAACTCGGGGAGCGCCGTGGAAGGCTCGAATCCTTCCCCATCGGGGTGTGCAGTTTCATCACCCCCTTCAACTTCCCGCTGAATCTGGCCGCCCACAAGGTGGCGCCCGCACTCGCCTGCGGCTGCCCCTTCGTCCTCAAGCCGGACGAGAGGACCCCGCTGAGCGCGGTGTTCCTGGGCCGCCTGCTCGCCGCCGCCGACCCTCCGCTTCCCCCCGGTTCCTGGTCGATCCTGCCCGCCCGCCCCGCCGAGTGCGGCCCCTTGAGTGAGGATCCCCGCGTCCGCCACCTTTCCTTCACCGGTTCCGCGAAGGTCGGTTGGGAGTTGAAACGACGCGCCAGTCACGCCCGGGTGACCCTGGAACTGGGGGGCAATGCGGCCGCCATCCTGTGCGAGGACGCCGATCTCGAGGACGCACTCGACCGCTGCGTGCGCGGCGCCTACGCCTATTCCGGCCAGGTCTGCATCTCCTTGCAGCGCCTGCTGGTGCCGGAAAGCCTGCGGGAAGAAGTCCTCGACGGTCTCGCTTCGCGAATTGCGGAACTGCGCCGCGGCCCGGTACTGGACCCGCACACGGAAATCGGGCCGATGATCACGGAGGAAGCCGCCCAGCGGGTGGAAGCGGTCCTCGAGGACGCCCTCCGCCACGGCGCCCGTCGCCGTTGCGGGGGCCCGCGCGAGGGCGCCTTCTTCCCTCCCACCCTGCTCGATCGGGTGCCGCTGGACCACCCCGCCTGGAGGGAGGAACTCTTCGGACCGGCCCTGCTCGTCGCCACCTGGACGGACTTCGATCAGGCCCTGGAAATGGTGAACGATTCCCGCTTCGGCCTGCAAGCGGCGTTGTTCACTCGAGACGAGCAACGGATCGAAACCGCCTTCCGCACCCTGGAGGTCGGCCAACTCGTGATCGGCGACTCCACCGTCTTCCGAGTGGACGAAATGCCCTATGGGGGGGTCAAGGCCTCCGGCTGCGGGCGCGAGGGGCTGCGTTGGGCCTGCCAGTCGATGCGCGAGCCCCGGCTGCTGGTGCTGCCGCCCGCCTAGCTCAGAATTCCTTCTCGACCGTCAGCCGCTTCCCGGGAAGGAAATGACCGTCGAGCTGCACGCTCGCGGCGAGCCGCACTTCCCCGGGAGACAGGTCCGGATCGGGTTCGTGGAAACGAGCGTGTGCGGAGCGCAGCCCGCCCAACCACCAGCGACGATCGCAGACGTAGACCAGATCCCCCGCCCGCCCCCCGCAGGCGGCGAGGGTGGCCGGAGCGAGCACCACCGCGCCTTCGGGGAGTCGCGGATCCTCGGTCCAGGAGACCGTTTGGCGACGGCCGGGCGCGTCATTGGGCTCGGAGCCCTTGAAGACCCGCCGCAGCCGCGTCGCACTCCAGATGGTCAGCCCTTCCTGGTGCAGCTCGGGGGCGCGGGTGAAGAGACTGACCACGATCCCCGAACCGAAGCAGGCGAGCAGGTTGAAGAGCGCCCCGACGTAGAGATAGGGCGTGGGACCGCTCGCCGGCACCCCCTGCGCAAAGGGCGCGATCAAGGTGCCGGGGAAGAAACGCCCGAGCACGATCAGGGTGCCCCCGACCAGGAAGGTCGCGACCGCACCCGCGGTGGTGTAACGACGCCAGAAGATGCCCAGGAAGATCGCCGCCACCAAGGGGGGAGTCAGGGTGGA
>CAYVRL010000343.1:0-3094 GCA_964454065.1 uncultured Planctomycetales bacterium
CCGTCTTGTCCACGTCCGTTCTCGGATCCCCGGTGGCGTGGCAGCGCAGGCAGGAGCCGGTGTCCGCGTGCGCGGGGACCGTGGAGGGCGGGGTGGGGGCGAGTTCGTGGGCGGGGGCGCCGTCGAAGTGGCAGACCATGCAGGCGCGGAGCTGGCCGGTCTCGAGGTGGCAGGAGAGGCAGTGGCGGTCGCTGGGGGCTCCGAAGCCGGCGACGTGGCTGCGGGGGCGGGTACTCGTGTGGCAACTCGCGCAGGCGTCCTCCTGATGGCAGGCCAGGCAACGGCGGCGATCGAAGAGGGCGAGCATCCCGTGCCCGGAGTTGCGGAAGAAGGGGGTGTGATCGCGAGGTTGCTGCTCGAGGTGGCAGGCCAGGCATTCGGGGGCGCCGTCGGGGCCTTCGTGGCAGAGCGCGCAGTCGCGGTTCGGGTCGCCGCCGCCCCCGCCAGGCCCGCTGTTGCTGCCGCCGCCCCCCCCGCGGACCAGGCGGCCGTGGGCGCGTTCCCAGGAGGCCTGGTGGCTGGGGGGCGCCCAGTGGCGGTCCACGCCTTCGTGGCAAGCGCTGCAGTCGTCGAGGGGGCCGTCGCCGCGTGCGGCATGGCAGGAGAGGCAGCGGGACATCGGCACGTGGACGTCGCGCGGGACCGCATCGGAGGCGCGCAGCTCGCCGTGGCAGTCGGCGCAGGCCACTTCCGCGGCCGCGTGTCGCGCGTGCGAGAAGCGTAGTTCGGTGCTGGGGGCGGTCGCCGTGGTGAAGCGGGGGCCGCCCTCGGCATCGTGGAAGGGGGCGAGTTGGGCCTCGCCCTCGTCACCGAAGTGGCAGGTGGCGCAGAATTCGAAGTCCGGCATGCCGGCGCGGTCCTCGTCCTCGGCGCCCTCGTGGCAATCGATGCAGAGCAGGCCGGCCTCCTCGCCGAGGTGGACCGCGTGGGGGAAGTGAGCCGCGCGGCCGGGCACGCGGGCGGGGCTCTGGGCGTCGCCCCCGCTCATCAGCGCGCAAGACGCGGCGAGGAGGGCCAGCAGCGCGGCGGCCAGGAAGAGGTGGCGGATCACCATGGGATCTCGGTCTGGAGGGCGGCGACCACGAAGCGCTCGCTCTCGTCGCGCTGGAGTTCGAGGTCGAGGGTGAAGCGGATGCCGGAGGGCAGGCGCAGGCGCAGGCGCAGGTGGTGATCGCGCACCCGGGTGCGTTCGCGGCCGGTGAAGAAGTCGAAGCGATACAGGGAGTAGGCGCTGCCGAGGACTAGTTCCCAGTTCTCGGCGAGCTGGCCGCGGAACTCGGCGCCGCCGGTGCCGATGGCGTCTTGCCCGGAGGACCAGAACTCGCCGGTCAGGGCCAGCGAACTCCAGGTCCAGGGGAGGCTTTCGAAGGTGGTGGTCAACCACTCCCGCTCGAACTCGCGATTGAACTCGCTGGCGCGGGCGGAGTCCTCCAGGCGGCGGCCGAGGGCGCCCAGTTCGATCCGCGTGGCACTCGCGCCGAGGGCGCCGGGCAGCTCGGCGGAGAGCTGGAGGCTGCCTTCCCGATAGGGCTGTTCCAAGGTCAGGATCTCCTGGAAGGCGTCGAACTCGGGGGTGGTGGTGTTCTCCCGCGCCATCAGGAAGCGGGTGTCGCCGAGTACTTGCAGTTTGCCGTCCTCGGAGCTCCAGGAGAACTGGCTCTTCAGATCGCGGGTTCGGCCGTCGCGCCAGCTCGCGGCGAGGGAGGCGAAGGCGCGGCCGTCGGGGGAAGTTCGGGCGAGGCGCAGGGCGAGCAGACTGTCACGGCTGCGGCCGGCCAGGCTCCGGTCGCGGACGTGGAGGAGATCCAGCCGCGCGCTGGTGCCGGGCCAGGGCCAGGTCTCGAGTACCGCGCCCGCCACCGCGTCGCCGGAGCGGGAGGTTTCCCAGCGGTGTTCGGGCACGCCGCCGTAGAGGCGCAGGGCGGCGCCGCCGGGAGTGAGGGCCAGCGGGGCACGCAGCGACAGGCCGTCGAGGTGGAGGAGGACCGGGGTGTCGAAGAGGGTCTGGCGTCCGAGGCGTAGTTCGGCGCCGTCGTCGGGGAGGTGGAAGGCGACCCAGGCGCGGTCCAGGCGCAGGTCGAAGGGGCCTCCGCGGGTGTCCTCCAGGCTGGCGAGGCTGCCGCCGCCCAGGCCGCGGCCGTCCAGGTCCCAGGCTCCGCGCAGGCTCAGGGCGGCGGTCACCGGGTCGCGCCGGGGGTGGCCGCCGCGGAGGTCCAGATAGGGGTAGAGGTCCAGGTCCTGGGGGGCGTGATCGGAGTCGCGGAGCTGGACGCGGAGGGTCGCGCGCCCGCGCCAGAACGGCGCGGCTCCCTCCTGCGCCGGGGTGGGGGCGGGGGCGGGGGCGGCGCAGGGGAGCAGGACGAGGGCGGCGAGCAGCGGCAGCGGGGAGAGGGGAGGAGGGACGGCGCGCTGGGCTCAGCTTGCCGCGGTTCGCGGGGGAGCCCCGCCATTCTGGAGGAGTTTCCGTCAACCGGCAAGTCGGTCGGGCCGACCACCGGGTTGGGCGTCTCGTCGGTCGCGGTGGTCGCGTTGGAGGCAGCCGATGAGACCGTGGGGACCCTCGCCCAGGCGCTCGCGGTCCAGCATGGCGAGTTCGTAGGTGGTGCTCCAGCCGTCCCAGCGCGCGGTGTAGAGGCAGGGGCCGGTGTCGAAGTCACAGCGAAGCACGGACTCCAAGCGCCGTCGCCCGCAGGAGGGACAAGGGGTGCGCGCCGCCAAGGCGGCGAGATGCGCGATCGGAGAGTTGCTGGGATCCTGGCTCATGAATGCTCCCGGCGGCCCCCGGTCCTCGGGAACGCCCCCTGTCCCCCGGACTTCGCCCCCACCCCCGCCCCGTGACAGAGCTTGCCCCGCACCCGCGCCGGTCGGCGCAGGACTCCGCCGCCCATTCCCCCGTGCTTGACGCCCCATCCCAAGCGGGTTAGCCTCACCTCCATATGGCACGGCTCGATTTCCCCATGTGTGTCCCTCCCCTGCTGCAGCGCCCCCTGGCCCCGCTTCATCCCAACCCCGTCCTGAACGGGGCCGCGTTCCCTACGCTTGTATATCCCCACCCTGTCCTACCCAGACCTGTCCAATAGTTGTTAGAAGGACG
>CAYVRL010000344.1:0-3085 GCA_964454065.1 uncultured Planctomycetales bacterium
GTCTCGGCGATCTCCTCGCCCAGAAGGATCCGTTCCCCGAGATCAACGCGGTGGGACAGCGGGTCAGTGGTGAAATCCAGCAGGCTGCGATCCAAGCCATCCTGCTGTCGATCATCGCGATCATCATCTACATGAATTTCCGTTTCAAGGAGTATCGCTACGGGATCGCCGCGGTCATCGCACTGGTCCACGACGTACTCTTCACCCTCGGAGCATTGGCTTTCTGCCACCACTTCGGGCTGGTGAACGCGGAGATCGACCTGGAAATCATCGCCGCTTTCCTGACCATCATCGGCTACTCCCTGAACGACACGATCGTGGTCTTCGACCGGATCCGGGAGAACCTCCCCCGACGGGAGGGGACTTTCCAGAGCATCATCGACCTCTCGATCAACCAATCGCTGAGCCGAACGATCCTGACTTCCCTCACCACCTTCTTCGTGTTGCTGGTGCTGTTCGTGGCCAACCGTCCCCAACACAACGTGCTGGAGGGCTTCTCCTTCGCCATGCTGGTCGGGGTCGTCGTCGGAACCTACTCGTCCATCTTCATCGCCAGCCCCTTGTTGATCATGCTCGACCGCTGGGCTCGCAAGAAACGGCTCGCCCCGATCTCCTGATCTCGACCCGACTTCGGGCTCCCGCTCCGGAGCCGCCCTCGTCCTCCACGCCGGGCGGGGGCCCTCCCGCTTTCCACCCGCTCTCCCTTCGGGCTATGCTGATCCCATGCGCGCGCTCCTGAGCCTGGTGATCCTCCTGGCGTCCCTGGGCGCCATCCTCCTCTGGCGCCTCGGTTCCCCGTCCCATCCGCTGGAAGCCCGCAGTCGGCCCCCCGCAGACCCCTCCACCGGAGTCCTGGTCCTCGGAGTCGAGGAGCCCCCATCCTCCCCGCCTCCCGCACCGGCCCCGATCGTGCAGTCCGAGGAGCCGTCGGTCCATGCGACGCCCCCACCGCTTCGGACCCCAGCTCCTCGGAAAGCGGAAGCGGACGCTGCCGCGAACCCGGGTCCGCCATCGCGGGACGAGAGTCCAGTCACTCCCCCGATGCCGAAGCCACTGCACTATCGCGTGGCAGCCGGAGACACGCTGTACGGAATCGTGCATCGCGCCTATGGGCGAGCTTCCGAATCCTTGATCGCCGCGGTGGCCAAGGCCAACGATCTCACCGATCCCGGGCACCTGGTCGTCGGACAGGATCTCGTCCTCCCCGAACTGCCCGGTTACCCCGCTCCGCGCCGACCCTGAAGGCTCGCGCGCGGCTCTCCTCCGCGTTCAAGTCGAATCCCCGCTCCGGGGAACCGCTCGAAAACTCCCTCCGGCGGCAAGGAACTCGTTCTGCATCCCCTGCCAGATGCGAGGAGGCAAAGTGACCCTCGCCCTCCAGGTCTCTCCCAGGAAGCGTTCCGCCTCCACATGAGCCCCCCGACGCAAGAGAGCCATCAGGCTCCCCTCCGAGGCAGGGAGTTCCAGGTCCAGGCACAGCGACCAATCGTCCACCACGGCACGGACCGCGGCGTCGAGTTCCTCCAGACCTTCGCCACTCACCGCGGAGACCAGCACCGCTTCCGGGTGGAGCTGCGCAAGTTCCGCCCGCCGAGCCAGGGAGAGCCGGTCGATCTGGTTCAGGACCAGGATCCGCGGTGCTCCTCCGGTACCGAGGCTCGCCAGGACATCTTCCACGGCCTGCAACTGCAGGGGGTGGGAAGGGTCGGATGCGTCGCAGACCAGGAGGAGGAGATCCGCATCCAGGGCCGCTTCCAGGGTGGCGTGGAAGGACACGACCAGATGATGGGGAAGATCCCGCACGAAACCCACGGTGTCAGCGAGCAGGACCTCCCGGCGATCGGAAAGCCGCCAGCGACGCACTTTGGTGTCGAGGGTCGCGAACAGAGCGTCCTCCACGAGTACGTCCTCTCCGCTGAGGACCCGCATCAGGGAAGACTTGCCCGCATTGGTATAGCCCAACAGGGAAACCTGGTGTCCGGAGCGAGAGCGGCTCTCCCGGCGCCGCCGTGCGCCGATCTCGGCGAGTTTCCGCCGAAGATCGACGATGCGCTTGGCGATCAATCGGCGGTCGGTTTCGAGCTGGGTCTCCCCCGGCCCCCGACTGCCGATGGCTCCTTCGGTCCTTTCCAAGTGCGTCCACATGCGCTGCAAGCGGGTGCGTAGGTACTCCAGCTGGGCCAGTTCCACCTGAAGCCTTGCCTGGGCGGTCTGCGCACGCCCCGCGAAGATGTCCAGGATCAACTCGCTCCGGTCCACGACTCGGACGGCGGTCGCGGCCTCGAGATTCCGTGCCTGGCTGGGGCTGAGATCGAAATCCACGACGAGCAGATCGGCCCGTCGGTCCCGACAGAGTTCGGCGAGTTCCGCCACCTTGCCCTTGCCGAACGCGGTTCGCGGGTGCGCGGAGCGAAGCCTCTGGGAGAGGGAGGCCACGGGTTCGGCGCCCGCGGCACTCACCAGGGCCCGGATTTCCTCCAGCGGGTCCGCGGGCAGGCGGCTTCGGCTTTCGGGGAGCAAGAGGGCGGCCACCACCGCGCGTTCCCGTCGAGGTCGAGTCGGAGTGGGGTGCCTGACCAAGCTTTCAAAAGGTGCCGGACCGAGGCGCTGCGTGAGCGACCGCTTCGATCCCGATTCGAATGCCGTCCCCTTCTTGCTGGAGCAAGGTGTGCGCCCGCCATTCCGGATCGCATTCGGGGTAGTCCTTGCGGAAATGAGCACCCCGGGATTCCTCCCGGAAGAGGGCCGCCAGTGCGATCATCTCCGCGACCTGGACCATGTTGACGATTTCCACGCCTTCGCGGGTGAACGGCCCCAGTCGAGCGAGGTAGTCCTCCCAGTCCCGAAGCCGCTCCAGGCAGTCCTGCAGACCACTCGCCTCGCGCTCGATCCCCACCTGCCGCCACATCAGGGATTTCAGTGAATACGTCATGTCGGCCAAACTCAGTTCCACTCCCAAGGGAGGCCCGGGTCGACCGCGGCGGGGGATTACGGGGCGGCGCAGCGGAGCGGCAGCCGAGACGGCCGCGGAAGCACCCGCTCGGCGACCGAGGACCACCCCTTCCAAGAGGCTGTTGGAGCCCAT
>CAYVRL010000345.1:0-3080 GCA_964454065.1 uncultured Planctomycetales bacterium
AACAGCACATCGTTGTCGGCTGCGATTTGTGCGATCTGGCCGTTGAGCATTTGATCCGAAATTACGATACCGACGCGGCGTGCGCGTTGCATCTGCACTTCTTCCACGATGAGTCGCTCCAGCACCTGTTCCTGAAGAATATCGGCGGGTGGCAATTGGAGTTCAGACTCGCTCGCGCGTTTTTCTATGGTGGAGATCTGTCGCGTAAGTTGCGAACGGGTAACTACGCCTTCGTTTACGACCGCCGCGACGCCGTCCAGAAACACGCCGCTCTTGGGTATCTCGGGTTCGCCTGTGGAAAGTACATCGGAGCGCTCCTGCTCGGCGCTTCTCGGCGGGGGCCCCTCGGCCAGCGCTTCCCCGGCGGTATCGGAGAGCGCGAAGACCTCCAAGGCACGCCTACGCACCAGTTCCCGCACTTCTTCCAGACCGAGGTCCACGAGCGGCACCTGGCCACCGGCCATGCGACCGTGGCCGCCGCAGGAGCCCTCCCCGCCGAGGATGTGGCGGAGCACCGGGAAAGCATCCGCCCCCGGCATGTCGGTGCGCAGGGACACCTGGTAGCGGCCGTCGCAGGCGCCGCCGGCCAGCGACCACTGCTGGCCCTCCAGACGCACGAACCAGTCCGCGACCTCGGCCACGATCTCGGGACTCGCGACCTCTCCCATCAAGGTCAAGAGCACCTTGTCGTAACGCAGGCAGGAGCGGATCGCCTCCCCCATCTGGCGGAAGTAGCCGGGGGCGAGCGGGGGTTTGTCGATCGCCGCCACCAGGCGATGATCGGCCAGCTCCTGGAGACGTCGGTAGGCCTCCTCGTCCCTCGGCGTCGCGCCCCGGGCCAGATCGTTGGTGTCGTAGCGCACCCCGCAGAACATCGCGGTGGCGGTGCGCTGGTCGAAGTCCTGGCCGAACGCGGTCATCAGGTCATAGACCATCGTGGTGGTGGCGCCGTAGTCCGGATCCACCCACCAGAAGGCGCGCGCGTCCTCGGGGCAGGCCTGCTGATCCTTCGGAGCCTGGTGATGGTCGAGGACGGCGAGGATCGGCAACGCTCCGGGCGGGTGGGTATGGGTGAAGCAGGGCTGGGAATCCACCACCAGGACTCCGGCGTAGCGGGCCGGATCCACCCCACCCTTGGGAAGCGCCGAGATCTCGAGCAGCTCGCGCATCGCGACGTTCTCGGCGCGGCGGATCCGCCCCTCGAGGACCAGATCGGCCCCGAGCCCGAAGTGCTCGCCGAGCAACCGCTGCAGGCCGACCAGGGCCCCGAGTCCGTCGGGATCGGGATGGCGGTGGGTGCAGAGCACCACCCGCCCCTCGGAGGGGAGGGCCTTGCGGAAGCGCTCGAGGTCGGGGAGGCTCATCGGATGCCGTGGGCAGCCAGGGCGGCGCGGGCTTCGCCGAGGACCTCCTCAGGATACGCGGGCGCGAGGGCGAGCACCCGCAAGGCGCTGGCGGGGAGGTAGTCGGCGATCAGGCGGAAATCGACCTGTCCGCTCCCGGGGGGCAGCCGATCCAGGCCTCCGACGCAGTCATGGAGGGTCACGCCCATCAGTTGGGCGCCGCCCACTTCCAGCCAGGCCCCCGGTTCGTCGAGACCCAAGGTGGCGCGCAGGGCGCAAACCCCCGGATCGTGCCAGAGCCCCAGGGTGGGGAGGGAGAGTTCGGAGCGCAGGAGCTTCAGGGAGGCGGGATGCAGGAGCCCCGCGGGGCTGGGAGAGGGCCAAAGCGCCACCGGGAGACCTGGCGCCGCGCCGCGCAGGGCGTAGAGGAGCCGAGCCAGGTCCTCGAGCTGCCGTTCCCGGCCGTGGGCGGTGGAGATCAGGAGCTCCTGGAGCGCCTCGTCCGCGGCATCCACCGCATCGCCGGAGCGCAACCGCCCGAGCAGTCGCTCTCCCCTGGCCCGGACCTCCCGGTCCCGGATTCGCCCTGCGGGGAGGATCAGGAGCCGGGCATCGAGTTCCCGCAGGCGGCCGAGGACCGTGGGCAGGGCCTCCGGACGCTCGGCGGGATCCGCCCCCTCCGCGTCCTCGGGGAGGAGGGCGTCCCAGGCCGCGGCGCGGAGGCCGGTGCCGGTGCGGCGGCAGGCCCGTCGCCAGTCCCCGGCCGCGGGGGCGCGATCTCCCGGAAGCAGGGCCAGCCCCGCGAAGGAGGCATCCACCGCCTTCTCGAGTCGTTCCGCGAGGGTCGCGGGGCTTCCTCCGAAACAACAGGTGGCAAGCAACATCATGGGAACCGCCTAAGCCCTCAAACGCGCACCTCTCCCGCCGCGGCCGCGACCTCCCGCCGGGCGGCGAGCACGGGTTCGACTCTCTCAGCCAGGAACTCGTCCACCTGCTCCGGGGCACGGCCGACGAAGCGGGCGGGATCGCAGAGCTCCGCGAGCCGCCCAGCCACCGCCGAGAAGGCTGGGTCGGCGCCGATCCGCTCCAGCAGGTCGTTGTTCCCGTCGCCGGTCTTCAAACGACGAGCGGCCTCCTGGGCGTGAACCCGAATCCGCTCGTGGAGGGCCTGACGGTCGCCGCCCGCCTGGACCGCGGCCATCAGGATCGATTCGGTGGCCAGGAAGGGGAGTTCCCGGCGCAAATGGGCCGCGATCACCTTCGGATAGGGCACCATGCCCGAAGCCACGTCCTGGACCAGGAGCAGGATCGCGTCCGCGGCGAGGAAGGATTCGGGGATCGCCAGGCGCCGATTGGCGGAATCGTCCAGCGTGCGCTCCAACCACTGATTGGCCGCGGTGTCGTGGGCGTTGGGGGCCAGATGCAGCAAGTAGCGGGAGAGTGCGCCGATCCGCTCGCAGCGCATGGGGTTGCGCTTGTAGGCCATCGCCGACGAACCGATCTGCTCTTTCTCAAAGGGTTCGTCGATCTCCTTGTGGCTGCACAGCAAACGCAGATCACCCGCGAGCTTGTGGGCGCTGCTGGCGAGCGCCGCCAGGGCGTTGAGCACGAGGGCATCGACGACGCGCGGGTAAGTCTGACCTGTGGCGATGAGCACCTGCTCATCGGGCCAGCCGAGCTTCCGGGCCACGAGGCGTTCGAGTTCGAGTGTTTTTTCTTGATCGCCGTTGAACAGCC
>CAYVRL010000346.1:0-3066 GCA_964454065.1 uncultured Planctomycetales bacterium
CGCCGCGAGATGTGCGGGGTCGTCGCGGCGGGCCAGTAATCCACCGTGGATCTTGGGGTGCAAGGTCTTGACCCGACCGTCCATCATCTCGGGGAAACCGGTGTAGGAAGCGACCTCCACCACCGGCAGGCCGGCCTCGACCAACGCCCGCAGGGTTCCCCCGGTGGAGAGCAGTTCGGCCCCATGCGCGTGCAAGGCGCGGGCCAACTCCACTACCCCGTCCTTGTCGAACACGCTCAACAAGGCGCGGCGAATCGGAGTGCGATCTTCCATGTCAGCGGGAGCTTCGTGAACGCAAGTATTCTTCGATGAACTCATCGATGTCGCCGTCGAACACGGCTTGGGTGTTGCCCTTTTCGAAGTTGGTGCGATGGTCCTTGACCATCTGGTAGGGATTGAGCACGTAGCTGCGAATCTGCGAACCCCAGGCGATTTCGCCCTTCTCTCCGTACATCCGCTTCAGTTCGTCGTCGCGCTCGCGCTGGCGCAGTTCGTAGAGACGGGCTTTCAGCATGCCCATCGCCGTGGCCCGATTCTTGTGTTGACTGCGCTCGTTCTGGCACTGGACCACGATGCCGGTGGGCAGGTGGGTCATGCGTACCGCCGAATCGGTCTTGTTCACGTGTTGGCCGCCCGCGCCGCCCGCCCGGTAGGTATCGACCCGCACTTCCTCCATGTCGATCTCGATCGGGGCGTCGGCCTCGAACTCGGGCATGACCTCGACCGCGGCGAAGGCGGTGTGGCGGCGGGCTTGGGCGTCGAAGGGGGAGATCCGGACCAGACGATGGACCCCCCGCTCGGCCTTGGCGTAGCCGTAGGCGTAGGGCCCCTGGATGTGCAGCGTCGCGTGGCGGATCCCTCCCTCCTCGGCTTCGGTGACCTCGACCAAGTCGGTGGCGAAGCCACGACGCTCTGCCCAGCGCTGGTACATGCGCAGGAGCATCAGCGTGAAGTCGGCGGCGTCCACTCCGCCCGCGCCCGCCTGCACGGTCAAGTAAGCGGACCGGAAGTCGTTCTCGCCCCCGAGCATGACCTGGAACTCCAGCGCCTCGACTTGTCTCTCGGCGCGCGCCGCCGCGACTTCGAGATCCTCCATGATCTCGGAAGGATCCCCTTCCATACCCAGTTCGACCAGGGTGCGTATCTCCTCCAAGGTGTCCGCGGTGGCCTCGACCGGGTCGACCACCGCTCGCGCGACCTTCAACGCGCCAATGATCCGCTGCGCGGCTTCTTGGTCGTCCCAGAAACCGTCCGCGGCCATTCTCTCCTCGAACTCCTGCTTTTGCGCGCGGCGGGAGAGGTAGTCAAAGACTGTCCTTGATCTGCTGCAGGCGGCGTTCGAGTTCGGCGGCGCGGTCGAGGTGGGACTTCATGGCAGGGGTGAGGGGGCAGGCGGGGAGGGGAGGGGACCACCACCGCGACGGGATAGATTAGCCGCCCATGGCCTCCAGCCCCACCTTGCCCAGGATCCGCTTTTCGCGCCCCGACGAGCTCCCGCCGCCGGAGGAACTGGCGGGAAGGGTGGTGGTCCTCGATCTCGCCTTCGACGCGACGGATCCTGCCCGAACCTCCGCCTGGATCGAGGCCCTGGGCGAACGGTTGATCCTCTGGGTGGACCACCACGAGGAGGATCGTTGGCGGAGCTTCGCGGAAGACGAACGTTTCCTGCTCGTGCCGCGGGCGGAGGCCCCCGCTTGTCCCCCTCTGATCACTCCGGAAATCGTGGCCCTCCATGGCCCGGCGGAGCAGATCGTCTGCCACGGGGACTTCGACGGGGTGATGGCGGCGGCCAAGTGGTGCCTGCTCCAGGAGGGATCGACGGTCCCGGAATGGCTGGACCGCGACTCGGTGGTTGCCGACACCCGCAAGGGAACGCTCTCCGACCGGGGCCAGGAGCTGGATGACGCCCTGCATGGGGGTCGGGGGGACGCGATCCGGCATACCGTCCTGGGACTGGTCCTGGACGAGGGCCGGGGCGACCCGCCCGACGAATGGGAACTCCAAGCCCTGCGCCGGGCCACCAGCCGCTTCCGGGAAGTGCGCGTGTGGACGGCGAAACTCGCCGACGAGGCCGCGCCGCTGGAAGACCTCCCGGAGGACGCGGTTTTCGTGGATCTCCTTCCGGTCCGCCACCCCATCAGCCTCACCCTGCTCCTCGGGATCCTCCAGCGGAAACACGACTGGGTCGTGGTCCGCGCCCTGGGTCGCAACAGGGAACTCAAGATCGTGGTCGGTACCGACCCGGCCCGCTCGGGCCTGGATCTACGGCAGGAGTTCGGAGTCCAGGGCTACGCGCCGTTCCGGATCCGAGTGGATCTCGAGCAGTTGAGAAGAAGACTGCCTTCGTGTCGATTCTTGGTTTAGGGATCCTCCAACCATCATGGGCGAACGACGCAATTGTTGGGAATTCCTCCACTGCGGCCGGGAGCCGGGCGGAGCCAAGGCGGAGGAGCTGGGGATCTGCCCCGCCACCCTGCGCGAGGACCTGGATGGAATCAACCACGGGAGTATGGCCGGTAGGGTCTGCTGGACGATCCCAGACACCCGTTGCGGTGGTGTGGTGATCAAGAAGTTCAAGAAGTGCCTGGAGTGCGATTTCTTCCAGGCGGTGGAACGAGAAGAGGGGCGCTACTTCACTCTCCGCCTCGGCCACCCACCCGACTGCTGATTTCGGTGTAAATTGGGGGTGTCCCCACCCGGAAACCATGCACATCCCCTCCCGCCACCTCCTTCTCGCGGTACCGCTCTGTCTGGTCGGCTCCGCCTCTCTCGCTCTCGCCGCACCCCAGGGTTCGGGGGTGAGCGAACTCGGTCGCCTCACCTACAACGAGGACCTGAACGACATCTGGGGCTATACCGCCCCCGATGGGCGGGAGTACGCGCTGGTCGGCACGATCTCGGGACTCTCCGTGGTCAACTGCAGCGACCCGGCGAACCCCTACCAGACCGGTTTCATCAACGGACCGGTCTCGTTGTGGCGCGATGTCAAGGCATACGACCACTACGCCTACACGGTCACCGAGGGCGCGGGCGGCATGCAGATCGTGGATCTGGCCGACCCGGAAC
>CAYVRL010000347.1:0-3066 GCA_964454065.1 uncultured Planctomycetales bacterium
ATAGTGGAATCCACAACTGGAGGAAGTTCGCACGCCCCCTTCTCGCTGCGCCCCGCGGGCGAAGAAGGAGGCCGGATCCAGGCTCCGGTCCGGGTAGAGAGCGTACAGGGATTCGTCGCTCACCGCCAAGGAGAACTCAGCACGCACCGGTTTGCCGTTCTGGTCCCGAATGTGCACTTCGAGGAGAACCTCCTCTCCGGGAGCATAGTCCTCGCGGGCGCTAACCAGCTCCACGTGTAAATTCCTCCGCACCTGGAAATCGCTTCGAGCGCTCCGAAAGACGTGGCCATCCATGAAGGAAACGGACGCCGTGAAAGCGGGAAAGAGTTCGTTCCCGACCGGGATTTCCAAGGAATTCTTTCCGGTTTGCAGATGAATCAGACGGTAGCCGAGGATGCCTCCACCCTCGATGGTCAGAAGCGCCAGCCCCGAGCCGCCGCGGTCATGGATCACCAAGCGCGCGGTTCCACCCACCCGCAGATCCAGGTCGTCCGCGAGCAAATGCAAGGCAACGGGATCGTCCTTGCCCGAGACCCGGAACTCCTCCCGTGCCACCACCGGGGTACCACGCCGATCGCTGCCGTGGATCCGCAAGGCGTAGTCCCCACCCTCTTTCAAATCCAAGGAGAGCGAGGCGCCACCATCCCGATCGCTGGTACGGAACTCGCGCTCCAGGACCACCTGCTCGATCCTCCCGCGGCGCTGGGGATCCCTGGATTCTCGATAGCGAATCACCTCCATGGACAGATCCCGCGCCACGGCTTTCCCATCCGGGGTCCGCGTCCGGATCTCGACCCCGAAACTGTCCCCGGCCAGCACTTCCTCTCGGTCCAGGGAGACGCCGATGGAGAAGCCGTAGCGCGCGAGCCGTACGCTGCCTTCTCCGTCCACCCCTTCGTCCGGAAGCTGCACGAGGAAACGAAGTTCCCCCTCGCGGGTCATGGTTCGGGTGGGAAAACGAAAGAGCGCCCGCCCCTCATCGTCACTCCGACCCTCCAAGCGGCGATTCTCTGGAGTAGTGAAAAGAATACGCGCCCCGGAGAGGGGTTCCCCCCACGTAAAACGGGCCGCGACCTCCACCTCGACTTCCTCGCCGCGGAAGACCACCTCGCGGCGCGGCTGGATGGCCAGGAGGACGCGCGGCAGGGGACGATCGTCCACAATGAAGTGGCCGCTGGCATCCGGTGCTCCCTCTCCGTGGAGGAGCAGGGTATAGCGCCCCTGGGGAGCCGCTGGGTCGAGCAGGAAATCCCCCGAGAGGGTGCCGAAATCGTTGCAGGCAAGCCGCTGGCTGCCCAGCACGCGACCTTCGGAATCGATCAGTCGAATCGTGTATTCCTTGCCTTTTTCGAACGCGTAGGAAGCATTCTCCACGATCCGCGGGATGGCTTTCCAGTGGACGCTCTGAGCGGGACGATAGGCGCTGCGGTCAGTGTAAACATAGGCGCGCGGGGCCAGACCACGCGGGGCCTCCAAGCCGAGCAGCGAAAGATCCGAAGAAGCGCTGTCCCCACCGCGGCGGGCCAGGACCGCGACCCGGGAGGCGTCCGCGAGTTCCGGCAGAGCGAGCCGCGCCACACCGTCGGGGCCGCTGGTGGCTTCTTGCAGATCGTCCAGCCCCGGCACCGCAAAGAAGAGCTTCACTCCCGCGGCCGGGGTGCCTGCACGCATGTCCTCGGTGAACACGAACAGTTCCTTGCGCGAAGTCTTCAGGATCAGGTCCAGATCGCTGCGCAGCACCAGGGTGGTGGCGCGCAGTTCCCCGGCCCGCACCGCCACCGCCCAAGCACCCGGTCCCTCCACCGGAAGAGGGACCCGAGTGACGAAACTGCGAAAGTCCTCATAACCGTCGATCATGAACTCGAAACTTCGCGCAGGATCGATCAGATCCAAATCCAACCCTTCGACCCCTTCCTGGCCGCGATGCTTGCGGAAGAAGGATTCCAGGTCCAGGGGGTAGATCTCCACCTGGACCTTGGGGAAGTTGCGGGTATGGAGTTCGAAGGAAGCTACCTCGTCGTCCCGCCACTTGCGCGGCGTCTCGATCCGCAGATAGGGTGCCCGCATCGCGGCGAGTCGCTCCCGGGCGAGCTGGGCGGCGGGGCCGAAGTCGCAGCGCTGGTAGGTGGCTGCCGCGGCGCGAACGTCCATCAGATCCTCTTCCTGGAGTTCGGCGATGCGCAAGAGTGCCCGTGACGCCTCGTCCCGGTCCGGATAACGCTGGACCACCTGTTCCCACACCCTTAGCGCGTGCTGGAACAGCTCCGCTCGCCGAGATTCCTCGGTGGACGAACTCCGGGCCTGATCACGATCCACGTCCCCCAAGAGCAAGGCGGCTTCGAGAACTCGGGGATCCAAGGGGTATTCCTGAACGAAGTCCTCCAGACCGTCTCGCGCCTGCGGCCACAATCCCCGCTCCTGGGCATCGGTCGCGGCCAGCCAGGCGCAATCCACGACCGCCGATTGAGCCGCGGCCCAATCCGCACCGGAAGGATATTCCTTCCCATATTCCAGGAAGTGTGCGGAGGCTTCCTCATAACGCTTCATGGCCTTCAGCTCGTCCCCGGCCAGGAAAAGGGCACGGGGACGCAGCGTAGGATCCTCTCCGGGCCATTGCGGATGGGAAAGGAAGGCCTCGAAAGCCTTCAGCGCCTCTTCGCTGCGCCGGGCGGCCCGCCAGCGTTTCCCGATCTCGAAGGCGGCTTCGGGGGCACGCGCGTGGTCGGGGTAATCCTCCAGGAAACGCTGGAAAGCGGCCACGGCCTCCTCCGGCCGTTCGTGCAGCGTCAGTCCGATGGCGAAAGCCGCCTTCCCCTTCATCTCCTTCGGGCAGTCCCGATCCGCTAGCAAGTCCTCGAAAACCTGCCGAGCGGTGTTCTCGTTCCCCCCGTTGGCGAGACAAGCCCCCAGTTGGTAACGCGCCTCCCAACGGAGCGCGGAATTCTCCTCGGCTTCGTCAAGGAAGCTGCGGAAAGCCGCCTGCGCTTCCCGCCACTTCTTCTGCTTGCGCAGGCACCAACCCATCCGATAGAGCGCCCGGTCGCGGTCCGGGGGCGGGGCGGCCAG
>CAYVRL010000348.1:0-3055 GCA_964454065.1 uncultured Planctomycetales bacterium
GGAAGTCGTAGTCCGGAGCCTCTCCCTCGGAGACCAGGGTTTGTCCAACCCGGAGATCCTCGATCCGAGTCAGGGCGACGATCGCACCGGGGCCAGCGCTGGGGATGGGATGGAGCTCCTTACCGCACAAGGTCGAAAGCCCGGAGAGCTTGAGGTTCTTGCCCCCAGCGGGATTGGGGATCTGCATATCCGCGGTCAGCGACCCTTGCAAGACCCGCAAACAGGTGATCTGACCGAGGTGTTTGTCGGAGAGGACCTTCCACACCCGGGCCACGAGCCGCTCGTCGGAGCCGCCCGAACCGACCGCGGCGCCGCTGACGGCCTGGAGTTGCATGGCGGAGGTAGGGAACTCCTCGGCGAGGAAAGCGGCGAATTCCGCCACACCGATCCCGCGTACTGGATCCAGGAAGAAGAGGGGAGCCAGCGTGCCCTGGGCCATCGCCCGCGGCAACGCAGCGGCCAGCTCCTCGTCGGAGACATCCCCCTCCTCCAGGTATTTCTCCATCAGTTCGTCGTCGGATTCGACGATCGAATCCACCAGTTCGCTGCGGTAGGAGGAATCCCCACCGGAGACGACCGCTACGGAGGAGAATCCCGGTCCGAGACGATCCGGAAGAGTGAAGGGGACCACGGTCTTGCCGAGGAGTTTCCGCAGGTTGCCGATCACCGCGTCGAGGTGCAGGTTCTCGTGATCGCCCTTGGTGACCACCACCGCCCGAGCCAGGTGGTGAAGAGTGGCCTGTTTCCAGAGCCGTCGGGCGTGGAAGGGAAGACCTTCGTCGCGGGCGGACACGGTGAGGACCGCACAACCCGCGGCCCCCATCGAAGTCATCGCATCGGCGAGGAAATCCGGGTAACCCGGGGTATCGATGAGGTTCAGATCCTGGTCCGGAAAGTGAACCACCGCCGCGGAGAGGCTGTGCTTCTTCTCCCGTTCCTCGGGTTGGAAGTCGCAGAGGGTGGTGCCATCCTCCACGGTCCCCTGGCGGTTGGTGAGCCCGAAATGGTGGGCGATGGCCTCGACGAGAGTGGTCTTCCCGGCGTCGGAATGGCCGAGGAAGGTGATGTTGCGCGTTCCGGCAACGGTCATGGCATGGGTATGCGGGGTGGGAATCGGGGCGGTGGGGCGGAGCAGGATACCCCCGCGCCGGAAACCCGGAAACGGGGCTCCCGGCGTCGGTCCACGAACCGAGGACCTAGTCCTTCAGGATCAGGATCTCCACGCGGCGGTTCTCGGAGCGGTGTTGCTTGCTGTCGTTCGGAACCTTCGGGGCCCACTCCCCGTATCCGGAGACCCGGATCCGGGAGGAATCGATTCCCAGGCTCCCGGAGAGGTAGGTCGAGACCGCCATGGCCCGCTCCACCGAGAGACGGAGGTTCGTCCCCCACTTCTGCTTGGTCCGCCGCAGGGGTTGGTCGTCGGTATGGCCTTCCACCCAGAGGATCCGATCGCCGTAGTCCTTCTTCAGGATCTCCGCGACCTTGGCGAGGCTGGACCGACCTTTCTCGTTGAGGGTGGCCGACCCCGAGGGGAAGGTGAGGGCCGAGGGCAGGTCGAGGACCAAGACGTTTCCGCGGCGGGATACGCCGACTCCACTTCCCACCAGACGACCCCGGAGGGAATCCACCTCGGCGTCCGAGGCGGCCTTCTCCGCCTCCATGGCACTCAGTCGCGATTGAAGTTCTTTCTGGGAAGCCTGTTCCGCACGGAGCTTCTCTCGTAGCTCGGCGTTTTGGGCGCGGAGGCTTTCCTGCTGCGCGCTCAAGCGGCGACGTTCCTGCTGGGCCAGTTCGAGTTGCTGGTCCTGGTCAGCGATGGTTTCCTTCATTTGCTGCGTCTGACACGCGGGCAGCAAGAGGAAGGGAGCGAGTAGGACGAGGAGTTGTTTCTTCACGGTCGAGGGGGGTCGGGGCTCAACGGAGCCAAGCTTGCAGGAGGTGAGGCCAGGTGCGGAGGAAGAATTCCCGGGTGGTGTCCGGGGCCAAGAGCACCAGGACGGTTCCGAGAACCAGGGGGGGACCGAAGGGAATCCGGCGGCCGAGTAACCAGCCGACGAAGAGAGTATTCCGCCATCCCTTGTCCAGCCGACGCGCACGGCGTCGGGCGGCGACGACAAAGATCATGCGCAGAACATTGAACAGCCCCAGCAGGGCGCCGAGCATCACCCCGACCATCATGGTCCAGGCAGCTCCCTCCAGACCGGTCAATGCTCCGACCGAAGCCATGAACTTGACATCCCCCAAGCCCAGGGCTTCCTGCTTCAGAAGATAGGAAAACAAGCCCCGAATTCCAAGGAGGAGCAGGAAAGCGCAAAGACACCCCAGGGCGGCGGAGGCGAGAGCCAGCAGGCGCGGATCGGAACCCGAATCCAGGCCGAACAGAGCCGTGCCCCACGGAATCCGATTCGGATCCCAAACCTGGAAGCCGGGAACCAGCGCGGCGACGAGGAAGCCGAAAGGAATGCCCCCCAGGGTAATTTCGTCCGGGAGGATCAGGAACTTCCAATCGACCACCGCGGCGATCCAGAGGGCCGTCAAGGCGACCAGCAGGATCGCGAGGGCGAGGGGACCGCTCCTCCCCGCCCAGCTCCAGCCCGCGACCAGGAAGAGGCCGCCGAGGAAGAGTTCGTTGAAGAGGTAGATCCAGCCCATGGCGGCACCACAGGTACGGCAGCGCCCTCGGAGGAGGAGGAAGCTCAGGATCGGAAGGTTGTCGTACCAACGGAGCTGCGCGGAACAGGCCGGACAGAAGGAGCGGCGTGGCCGCAGCAGGGAAAGATCCTCCCGGGGAAGGCGATAGATGGCTGCGGAGGAGAAGGAGCCCGCGATGGCCCCGAGGACCACCAGCAACACGCCGTAGAGCCCGGGCGTCCCGCGGAGCACCTCCCATGATTCCATGGGTGGATTGTGGCGGAACCGTCCCGGAGATCCAAGGCCGAGAAGGAGTTTCCTCCCCTATTCGGCGGTGAAGAGGCGCAGGCGACGGTCTGCAGCCAGCAGGGGTCGGCCCCCGATGCCCTCCAAGCCCTCGGGAAGCAGGAGCAAGGACCATCCC
>CAYVRL010000349.1:0-3036 GCA_964454065.1 uncultured Planctomycetales bacterium
GACACCCTCCTGGACGGTTACAACGACCGCTCCGAATACGACTACAAGGCCCTGGAGAAGGAATTCCAGAAGCGTCAACTGGGACACCCCACTCCCACCCCCGCCCTTGAGAAGGGCCAGGATTAGCGTATCCTGTCCCGGTTCCCGTCGGCCCCTTCCCTCCGGCCCCGTGACCCCCTGCAGCAACCCGTGAGCGACAGCGACTTCTACTCATTCGAAAAGGCCATCCAGAAGCTCGAACTGGAGGAGGAAGACCTCAAGCGTCTGATCTCCGCCGGAGAGATTCGCGCCTTCCGTGACGGCTCCAAGATGCGCCTCCGCGCCGAGGACGTTCAGCGCGTCGCCCAGGACATGGGGATCGGGAGCGAGGTCGGCGAGGAAGATGCCGGGGAGGTCCTCGAGGTCGAGGAAGTCCTCTTCTCCGAATCCGCGGAGGACGAAGGCATGGTCACCACGCAGCTCAGCGAGGAGGACACCCTCCTCGAGGACGACGTCGAGGAAGTGGTGGTCATCGAGGAGGGCTCCGATACCGAAACCGAGAGGAGCGCGGCCCCCGTCCCTTCCGGACGTTCCCGGGCCGCCGCCCCGGCTCCCGAGGCGAGCACTCCGGCGGGGATCATGATCGCGACCGTCGCCACCTTCGCGATCCTTCTCTACGGCTTGGCCTTCGCGGTCGGGGCGCTCACTTCGACGAGCACCGGTCTGACCGACGGGATCGTCAAGATGTTCGTCGGCTGAGGTTCCATCGATGCGTCTCCTCCCCTTGCTCCTCCTGCTTCCCCTCGGCGCCTGCGGGCAGCTCTACACCCAGCAGCAAGTCGACGGGATGCGGAGTTCCTTCGACGAATCCCTTTCGGGCCTGAAGGAATACCAGGCCCAGCTCGAAGCCAAGCTCCTTAGCCTGAAGGAGCAGAACCGCGATCTCCAGGTCGCCCTGGAAAAACAGAAGGCCGAAGACGCGCGCGCGGCCTCGGCGAATCTGGATCAGGCGTTCAGCGCTCTGCAAAGCGACATCCAGAAGCTCGCGGGGAGTTCCCACGGCGCGGTGGAATACGTGATGGGGCCGGACGGCCCGGTGGTCCGGATTCACGATCGAGTCCTGTTCCCTTCCGGCTCGGCCAAGCTCACCGAGGCGGGGAAGACCCTCCTGAACGAACTCGTTCCCTCGCTCCTGGAGGCGGGTCGAGCCTTCCGGGTCGAAGGGCACACCGACGACCAACCTCTCAAGGTCCACGCCAAGGACTTTCCGGGGGGGAACCTCCAGCTCTCGGCGGCCCGTGCGCTCGGTGTGGCACGACTCCTGATCGAAAAGGGACTACCGGCCGAGCAGGTGTCCATCGCGGGTTACGGCCCGTGGCGCCCGGTCGCCGACAACGGCACCCAGGATGGCCGCGCCCAGAACCGTCGGGTCGAGATCGTGGTGATCGGCAAGGATTCCACCGAGGCGCATTGAGCCGACGGGGCTCCGCTCGCGCCTTCGCTCTCACGGCGGCCGCCCTCTGGGTGGTCGCCGTCTCCGCTTGTGGCTCCGATTCCGGTCCTCTGCCGGAGGCCCTGGTCTTCCTCCAGGAGAGCTCCCTGGTTCCTCCCCTGGACTCGGAGAGTCCCTTCCTGCTCGCGGGGCGTTTCGAAGTGACGCGTGGGGATTACCTGGGTGACCTCACCACCGAGGACGCGGAACTTCCGATGGTCTTCGTGACCCGGGGCGAAGCTTCCTCCTGGGCGCGGAAACACGGCTTGCGGCTTCCCACTCTGGCCGAGTGGCGGCACCTGGCCACGGGGGGGAGCGTGCTTCCGGTCGATCGCTGGGGATCCGCTCCTCGTCCGGGGATCGCCAATACCCTGGAACTGGGTCTGGACCGTCCCTTGCCGGTCGGAGTCTTCGAGCGCAGCCGCACCTCTCTGGGTTGTTACGACCTGCGCGGGAACGTTTGGGAGTGGGTGCGGAGTCCCAGCTCGCGCGACGGGCTTCCGGCCCGGGCCCTCGCCTGTGGGGGCTCTTTCGCCGTGCGCCTGGAACACTCCGGTCCGGAGGCCCTCCGGGTCCTGGAGGAGGGGGAGGCGGCCGACGACATCGGTTTCCGAGTCGTGACGGAGGCCCGACCCTACTTGCGGGAACGGATTCTCCCCCTCTGGGGGGACACGGCTCGGAGGGATGCGATTCGCCGCGCCATCGCCCACTGGCGCCCGGAGGAGCGGAGGGCGCTGGCCGTGATCCTGGAACGGGAGGGCTTCCCGAGCGGTTTCTGCGCTGCGTTGCGATGAGACGAGGGATGGGATGCGGGTAGGGGAATTGCGCGCGATGCTCGCGGCTCGGGGGCTCGCTCCGAATGCGCGGCTGGGGCAGAACTTCCTGATCGATCCCGCCCTGCTGCGCTCGATTCCGGCCGATGCCGGGGTTCGACCCGGCGAGCGGGTTCTCGAGGTCGGGCCGGGGGCGGGCAGCCTGACCGCGGAGCTGTTGAGCGCTGGGGCGGAACTCCTCGCGGTGGAACTCGACCACGGTCTGGCGGCTTTCCTCCGGGAGCGTTTCGTCGAACCCCGGGCCGCCGGACGCTTGCGGCTGGTGGAGGGGGACGTGTTGGCGGCGGGGGAACGTTTCCACCCCGATCTGGAGCGTTGGTGGGCGGAAGGGAGTGCTCCCCGGGTGGTGGCCAACTTGCCCTATTCGATCTCCGGGCCCTTTCTCGGCCGACTTCCGGGTCGTCGCCTGGTGGGCGCCTGTCTCCTGCTCCAGCGGGAAGTCGCGGAGAAGGCCACCGACCCGACCGCCGGGCCCCTCGGAGTGCGTCTGCGGCTCGCCTTCCAGACCCGTTTGGGGCGCCGACTTCCCCCGGAGGTCTTCTGGCCGCGGCCGCGAGTGGATTCCACTTTCTTGCACCTGATCCCCCGAGCGGACGCCCCCTCTCCGAGCGAGGATCGTGAACTCGCGGCCTTGTTGCGGGTGTCCTTCGCGCAGCGCCGGAAGAAAGTGCTGCCCCGTTTGCGGCGCCGTCTACCGCGGGCGGCGGCGGCGCTGGAAGGGGCTGGAGTCCC
>CAYVRL010000350.1:0-3028 GCA_964454065.1 uncultured Planctomycetales bacterium
GGGGGGGGGGGGGGGGGCTTACGTCGCGATGTTCGTGTAACTCCTTCCCACCGGACTATTGGGTTTGATGATCGCGAGTTTCTTGGCCGCGTTCATGAGTACCCTGGACACGCACTTCAACCTCGCCTCCGCCTATCTGGTGAACGATCTGTATCGACGTTTCCTGGTCCGCGGGGCGAGGCCCCGGCACTACGTGAACGCCGGGCGCGTCGCCGAACTGTCGGTCGGGGTCCTGGCCGCGCTGTTGGCCCTTTCGGCCGACAGCATCAGCGATCTCTTCACCCTTTCCTTGTCGCTGTTGGGCGGGCTGGGGCCCGCTCTACTCCTGCGTTGGTTCTGGTGGCGCGCCAATGCGTGGACCGAGATCAGCGCACTCGCCAGCTCCACCCTGGTCACCCTCGGGATGCGACTCCTGCCGCACCCTCCTCCCTATCCCTTGAGCTATGTATGGGTGATCGGGATCTCCTGCCTCGTGATGTGCTTCGTCACGCTGGCCACGCCACCGGTGCCGCTCCCTGCCTTGCGTGCTTTCCATGCCAGGATTCGTCCGGCCGGGTGGTGGGGACCGTGCCGGAGCGAAGGCGCCCCCCCGACGACCACCGTGCCCTTGCTGGTCGGCTGGGTGGGAGGAGTGGCGCTGCTCTATGGACTGATGCTCGGAGCGGGGACTTGGCTGCTCGGCGGGGCTTCGCTCCCCTACTGGAGCACCGCGCTGGTAGGCGGTTCGTTGTTGCGCTGGTCCTGGCGCCGCGCGATCGCCTGATTCTTGGCCCTACAATGCGCTCATGAGCAGCATCCCGAATCCCGCTGCAGAACGCTACCGGGGCATGCTGGCCATCCAGGTCAGTGCTCCCGAGCGTCTGGCCTTCCTGCGCAAGGTCTATTCCCTGTTCGGGGCCGCCATCGTGGCCTTCGCGGGGGTCACCTGGTGGGCAACCAACAACGAAACCGCCCTTCGCCTGGTCGCTCCGGTCCTCTCCCATGGCTTCATCGGCGTGGTCCTGCTCATGGGCCTGCTCTTCATGCTGCTCCGGGTGGCTTCGTCCAGCTTCCCGCTCAACATGATCGCCCTCTTCGCCTTCGCGGCGGCGGAGGGCTTGTTGACCGGGCCGTTGGTCACCGTGATCCTGCGGGAGCAGCCGGATCACGGAGCGATGGTGGTGACCCAGGCGGCGGTCCTCACTGCGGTGGTCTTCGGAGGGCTGACCCTCTACACCCTGACCAGCCGCCGTGACTTCAGTTTCCTCGGGGCCGCGCTCTGGACCGGTTTCGCGATCCTGATGGGTTTCGCGCTTCTCGGCTGGCTCTTCGGCTTCGACGCGGGCACCTGGGGTGCCTCCCTGGGCTGGGTACTCCTGATGTCTGGCTTCGTCATCTACGACACGTCGAACATCATGCGCCGCTACCCCGTGACCGCCGCAGTCCCCGCGGCGATCGCCCTCTTCCTGGACGTGATCATCCTCTTCCGGGAACTCCTCTTCCTCCTCTCCCGCCGCCGCTAACCCTGACACCGTACACCCGGCATTTTCTTCCCGTTTCCTGACACTTGTTGCCGGGGATCAGGTGTCGCGAAACGGGAAGAAGTCACCCGGCAAAAATGTTCAGCTTGCTCTTGATGATGTTCGCGGTGCCGCAGCAGCAGGCGCCGGGGGGAAGTGGTCTGGAGGCACGGGTGGCGCGGGTCCGGGAACTCGCGGATCGGGGGGAAGATTTCCGCCTGCTGGGAGCGGCCCTGCAGCGGCTCGCGGCCTTGCAGAGTCCGGAGGCGGAGAAGGCCCTGGAAGCCTTCCTCGAGGAGTTGAATGGGAACGCACGCCTGGTGACCCTGCAGGCGCTCGCCATGACTCATCGTCCCGAAGCCTTCGAGTTCCTTCACGAAGTGGTGGAGAACAGCAAACAACTGCCGGAACGGCAAGTCGCGGCCCGGGCCCTGGCGATGGAAGAGGACTTCGACTGGCTGCGGGGCTTCTTCAAACACTGCCGCAGCGGCTTCCTCCGCGGCCAGATCCTCGAGGCGATGCTCGCCCAGCGAGCCCCCGACCTCGACGAGTTGGTTCTCGCCGCGGTCGGCGACAAGGACGCCGGCCTGCGGGAAGTCGGACTCAAGGCAGTCGCCGAACTGGGCACCCCGGGCACCGCCAGACTGGTCAGCCGGGCCCTCAAGGACTCCAACATACCGGTTCGGGCGGCGGCCGCGGCGGCGGCGGGACGCATCGGCGGTTCCGCCAACTACAAAGTCCTGGTCAAGATGCTCAAGGAGCGCAGTGAGGTACTCCGCCGTTCCGCGGCAGCCGCGTTACGCCACGCGGACGAACCCAAGGAAGTAGCCGTCCTCGTCGCCGCCTTGCGCAAGGCCAAGAAACCCGAACAGATCCTTCCCCTCGCCGACGCCCTCGCGGTTGCCGCCCGCGCCCAGCCCAAGATCGCCACCGAGGCCCTCCTCGGACTCCTCGACAGCAAGGATGAGCGAATCCGGAGGAGAGTGATCGAAGGTCTCGCCGCCGGCCGCCCGGACGGGGTCCTGGACGTCCTGGTCCAAGTACTGGACAACGGCTCCGAGACCACACGAAACGACGCCGCCTGGGCCCTCGCCGAGATCGGAGGAATCCCCCCGGCGGCGGAGCACAAGCTGGTCCTCCTGTCCCGGTCCTCCTCCCCGGCCCTACGCCTCAATGCGATCCGTGCACTCGGTGGCGGTAGCACTCCGGAGGGACACCAGGCCCTCCTCGACGCCCTCGCCGACGACTCCTGGGCGGTCCGTTCCGCGGCCGTGGACGGCCTCTCCCACCAGCGCAGTCGCGACACCGTCCTGGCCTTGGCCCAGGCCCTGCCCGCCGAAACCGGTCGGGTCCGCGATGAAATGGCGGCCGCCCTCGAGAACCTGACTGGCCTCCCCTACGGCCGCGACGGCAATGCTTGGAGCCGCTGGGCGGCCGATCTTCCCCCATCCTGGACTCCCCCCTCCCGCGAGGAAGCCCGGGCCGCCCTCGCCAAGATCCGCACCCAGCGCGCAGCGACCAACCGTACC
>CAYVRL010000351.1:0-3027 GCA_964454065.1 uncultured Planctomycetales bacterium
CCTACTATGCGCATCCCGAACACTACGGCTTCTGGGGCGCGTTGGTCGCTCAGAGCGGCTTCGCCTTCCAGGTCTATGGCGACTTCGCGGGCTATAGTCAGATCGCGATCGGGGCCGCGCGGATGCTCGGTTTTCGCCTTCCCCAGAACTTCGACTCCCCCTATACCGCGCGGACCTTCACCGATCTCATTCGACGCTGGCACATGACCCTGATGAGTTGGATGCGTGACTACGTCTACTTCCCCCTGGGTGGAAGCCGCCGGGGGAACGCGCGCACCGTGGTCAACGTGCTGTTGACCCTGGCGGTGGTCGGACTCTGGCACGGGGCATCGTGGAAATACCTGATCTGGGGATTGCTCCTGGGGATCGGCATCCTGGTCTCCCAGTGGCGAGAGCAGCGACGTAGAGCCGCGGGAAAGGCGCTTTCTTCCTCCTTCCTGGCGCAAACCTGGCAACGTCTTTCGGTCTTTTCCTTCTGGATTCTCGCTGGGGTCTTCTTCGGGGCTCCCACCGTACCGGTCGCGGTCGAGGCGCTGCGCGCCTTCCTGCGCTCCGGCGGAGTCATGCCGCCACCTCAACTCGTCGTCGGGGTGGCGGCGTGCGCCCTCTGGTTCCTCGGCGGAGAGCGCTGGGGTGAGCGGGTCCGCCGCATCTTCGTGGCCTTTCCGCCCGAACTGCGGGGGGCCTGCACCGCCCTGCTCCTGGCTCTCTACTCCGCGCTTGCCGTAGGCGGCCAACCCTTCGTCTACTTCCAGTTCTGATGCGGGAACTCCTCCATCACCTTCGACTGCTGCTCGGCGCCGCGCTCTGTTTGCTCCTGGCGAGCCGTGTGGCCGACCGGGAGGGCTGGCGCTGGCAACTACCGGGTCGCAAGGACAAGGGATACGAGATCCTCGAGATCTTCCGGGAGGAGGCCCGGCTTCCGGATGTCGTCTTCCTGGGTTCCTCCCAGACCCGCTGGGGGCTCCTGCCCCGGATCGCCGAGGCACTGCTGCGGACCTCGCTGGGCCGCCCCGTGGAAGTTTGGAATTTGGGCCTCAATGGCGGGCTGGCCCCGGAGTTGGACACCCTGTTGCCCTGGGTCTCCGCTTCCGGAAAGGACCCCCGGGTACTCGTGGTGGAGGCTTCCCCAGCCTATTGGAACGAGGCCCGTCGGGATGCTGCGGTGTTGACGTATTGGCGGGATTTCGCCGGTTTCGGGGAGAGCTGGGCAGGGATCTGCTCGAGACCGTGGGTGCAGACCCGGGAGGGTCTCGCGGCACCGCTGAGGGGGGCTCGAGCGCTGTGGCAGCAGGGGGTACGACTCTGGGATCCCGTCCTCGTGGAGGGATGGCGTGCCGCGCGTGCGAGGTCGCGGGCGACCCGCGGGGCCTACTGGACGGATTTGGATCTGCGCCGCGATGCCCAGCGCTCGGGGCGGGTGAACGAGGTGCTCTGGCGAGCCGCCCTGGCCCGCCGGGAGGAGCGGGTCCCCTTGTTGCGTCCTCTTCGTAGCGGGGCCCGGTGGGCTCCGGTTCTGGCTCGCCTGATCGCCCACTGTCGGGCGAGCCGGACCCGTCTGGTCCTCTGGAATCCTCCTCTCCGTCCGGAACTCGCCTCCGCTTACGAACCCGGAGCCGCAGAGCGCCATCTCGCATGGATCGAGGAGGCCGTCCGATCGACCGATGGCGTACTCCTGGACCTATCTCAGCCTTCTCTCTTCGCTCGGAAGGATTTCTTCAATCTGGATCATCTGGCCCCCTTGGGGGCCGAGAAAGCCACCCGGATGCTCGTCGAGCAAGCACTTCTTCCATTGCTCCGGAAGGGGCGCTGACTAGGCTGGAGAGGCGCATGTCCGAAGCCCGCCGCTCCTCCGCTCTTCCCCTCGGCATCCTGGCCGCGATCATGGTCGGTTGGGTGCTGCACGTGGGGACGATGGTCCTGCAACCCTTGGTGATCGCCCTCCTGCTCTGCGTGATCCTGCAGCCGGTGGTTCGGGGGCTGGCGCGCTTTCACATCCCCGCGGGGATCACGGTCCTGCTCCTGGTTCTCTTGCTCTTTCTCGGGTTGGCTCGGCTGGGGATGATGATCCGTGCCAACGTCAGCTCTTTCCTCGGCGAGCCAGTCGCGAGTCAGACGGAGCCGCCCTCTCCGCCCCTCGCCCAGTCCGATACGGATGGGCAACAAGGGAATGTGGGTCGGATCGAGAGCCTGCTGGAGAATCAGAACGAACTCGCTTCGCGCTTGGGAGGTCTTCGCGGCATGATCGAACAGATCGTGCAGCGCCTGGAGGACTCTTCCCTTCCTCAGGGTCTGGTGAGCATGCTGGTCAGCTCCTTGCGCCAGCTCGACGTTCAAGGATTCGCCGCCAACCTGATCGGGAGCGGGATCGGTTTCACTCGCGGCTTGCTCTTGGTCATGGTCTTCATGATCTTCATCTTCGCGGAACAGACGGTCTTCAAGAGGAAGATCCTGGCCGTTTCCGGAGGGCGTCGAAAGGAGGCCGTCCGGGTCCTGGACACCATTGGAGTCCGGGTGCAGCGCTATCTGGGGGTCAAGACCTTGATCTCCTTGATCACGGGGATCCTGGTATTCATCATCCTGGTTCTCCTGGGCATTCCCTACGCGGCCTTGTTCGCGCTCCTCGCTTTCCTCCTCAACTACATTCCCACCTTCGGAAGCATCATCGCCGCGGTCTTCCCGACCCTGACCGCCCTGGCGATCGGCCCGAGTTGGGGGAAGGCCGTTTGGGTATTGGTTTCCTTCCTGGCGATCAACTTCCTGCTCGGGAATTTCGTGGAACCTCGGATCCTCGGCCGGGAACTGAATCTTTCTCCCCTCGTGATCGTGGTTTCGGTGTTGTTCTGGGGAGCCCTGTGGGGAGTCGCGGGGGCTTTCCTGGCCGTTCCTCTGACCTCCGCTCTGCAAATCGTCCTCGCCAGCCAGGAACGGACCCACCCGGTCGCCCTGTTGCTCTCCAGTGGCCCGGAGGACGTTCGCTAGCGGGATCCTCGGAGCACTCGTGGTGTGCTATCCTTTTGGAAACCC
>CAYVRL010000352.1:0-3019 GCA_964454065.1 uncultured Planctomycetales bacterium
AAGGAAAGCGATCCGAAAACGCCGCCGATCGTGATTCCGAAGACGTCCCCCACGGGCGTGACCATCGCTCCCGACTTGTCTTCGATGATCGCACGGCCGAACCCGGATTCGGACTGAGGCGGCCACTTCGTGCGGAGAGGACGCACCCGTGGGGGTGCGTCCTCTCGGTCTTCGGAGTGGTGGGCAGGGGCGGAATCGAACCGCCGACACATGGATTTTCAGTCCATTGCTCTACCAACTGAGCTACCTGCCCGGACCGGAGGCAGAGGATAGCGGCGCGCCCGAGGGGCTGCCAGAGGCAGCCTTCCGCTCCGAGCGCACTCCCGGTTCTCAGTCGTGGCCCCTGGCTAGGCTTCCCGTTCCAGGGCCCTCGATCGGCAAGTAGGTACCCGGAATCCGCCAGCGCGGCTTTTCCTCGGCGAGGGCCGAGGCTGCGGCGCCTACGTCCTGGGCGATCCGGACCGCGAGTTCCTCGGGATTCCGGAACCGGATCTCTTCCCGCAAGCGGCGCAGGAAGAAGACCTCCAGGACTTCGCCGTAGAGGTCCCCCTCGAAATCGAGCAGATGGATCTCCACCGAGGTCCCCGCGCCGCCGAAGGTGGGTCGAGCACCCAGGTTGGCGACGCCGGGAAGCAGGGCTCGGCCCTCGCCCTCGCGGCGCACGAGGACCGCGTAGACGCCATCGGGGGGGCGCAGTTCGTGGTGTGGGTCGAGATTGGCGGTGGGGAAGCCCAGGGCCGCCCCGCGGCCGTCGCCGCGGACCACGGTGCCGAGCAGACTCACGGGGCGACCGAGCATCCGCCCGGCCCGATCCAGCTCCCCGAGGTGGACCGCCTCACGTACCGCGGTACTGGAAACCGCTCGCCCGCCCAAGCGCAGGGGGGGGACTTGCTCCAGGAAGATCCCGAGCCGTCGTGCAAGCGGACCCAGGCTCTGAAAGGTGCCGCTCCGATCCTTGCCGAACTTGCTGTCGAAACCGAGCACCAGGCCCCGTGCCCCCAGCCCCTCCACCAGAACCTCCTGGAAAAAGCCTCGAGCATCCATTTCGCGCAATCCGGGAGTGAACTGCAACACGAGGGTGGTTCGTACCCCGATCCGTTCGAAGAGCAGCAAACGGTGGGCGAGGCTGGTGATGGTTGCCGGCGCTCGACCGACCAGGAGGTTCTTCGGGTGTCCGTCGAAGGTGACGACGGTCGGCGGAACCTCGAGCCGCCTGGCGTGCCGGACCAGCTCCCGAATGACCTGGAAATGTCCCAGATGGACCCCATCGAATACACCGACCGTGGCCACGCATCCCGTTGCGCGCAGCGGGTCGGGCAGGGACCGGAGGCCCTCGAGCCTACGCACGGGTGCGGAATTCCGATTCCAGTTCGGCAAGGAGCGGTCGGACCTTCAAGCCCTCGGCGGGGGTCATCCGGTCGATGAAGAGCATGCCTTCCAGGTGGTCGAATTCGTGCTGGAAGACTCGAGCGGTGAAATCCTCGAAATCGTAGTGTTGGACCCGGCCGTGGAGGTCCTGGGCCTCGACCCGCACGAATCGCGGCCGTTCCACGGAAAAGTTGATGCCCGGGAAGGACAGGCAGCCTTCCTCCCGCACGCTCTTCTCGCGTCCTTTGACCAGGATCCGCGGGTTGCAGAGAACCAGCTCGGATTCGGACTGGGCAGGATCCCCTTCGGGGTTGAAAACGATCAAACGCCGGTTCACGCCGACCTGTGGGGCCGCCAGCCCGACTCCGTCGGTCCGGTACATGAGAGCGAGCATTTCGCGACTCAGTTGGGCGAGTTCTTCGTCGAAGGCCTCGATCGGAGCATTCTTGGCCCGCAGCCGAGGGTCGGGGTAGAGGACGATTTCCATGCCTGGCCTACTCTGCGCCATAGAATAACCTCACTCCAGCGGGAGCTTCTCATGGACCTCAAGAAACACCTCGACCGGGCCGATGGCGCGCTGCAACGCGGGCAGGCCGATTTCGCCGCCGAACTCTGCGATCAAGTCCTGGACTTCGCCCCCGGAGACGCTCGCGCCGCCGAGCTGCTCACTCGTGCTCTGCTCCAGATGGCGGGGGGCAAACGCAAGTCCCTGCTCGGTCGTTTGGGCGCCGTCCCGTCCGGTCTCTCGGCGGGGTTCGGAAAGCTGACCCGCAACGTGGACGGCGAAGCGCGTTCCCGGCGGCGAGCCTTCATCAAGGATCCTGGGGATCCTCGAAAGGGCTTTCTGTGGGCGGATTCCCTGGAACGGGCCGGGTACGCGGGGGCCGCCCTTGGAGCCTTCGGCGCCCTGGCAGCGGTCCACGGGGAATCCGCGAAACGTGCCGGAGGCCTGGCCGCCGCCCAGGGAGAGGTCGATCAGGCCTTGGATTTCTACCAGAAGGCTCTGGAGGTCGACCCCCGGGACACCGAGGCCATCCGCGCCCGCAAGAATCTGGCCGCGGAGCAGGCCTTGCGCAGCAAGGGCTACGAGGATGCGGAGTCCGGCCTGGATCTGGCCGCCGATCCAGAGGCCTTCCTGCGCGCCGCCCGTGGTTTGGAGGATCTCCCCCCGGAGTCTTCCTCCACCGGGGACTTGCCGGAGAACGGTGCCGGGCTAGAATGACGGGCCCGAAACTCGGAGAACCCCGCCAGAGATGCCGAATAGACCTTCCTCCAAGTCCGACCTGAAGCGCAGCCGCATCCGCCACGAACGGAATCGTGGGCGGCGGTCGGCGATGCGCACCTGGATCAAGAAGACTCTCGCCGCAGTCGAGGCGGGGGACAAGGAGGGTGCCGAGAGCAGCCTGCTGATGGCCCAGAAGCAGATCGACAAGAACGTGAAGTGGAACCAGCTTCACGAGCGGACCGCGGCCCGCCGGAAGTCCAAGCTGGCCCGGCTCGTCAACCAGATCCAGGACTGATCGGTCCACCAAAGGGAGGGCGGGGGGGCCGCGCGCCGAGCGGAAGCTCCCCGCTCCCATCTGTGGTCAGCGGTCCGGGGGCGGGCCGGCCCTTGGCGCAGCGTGTGCAGTCCTCGAGGAGCAACGCGCCC
>CAYVRL010000353.1:0-3017 GCA_964454065.1 uncultured Planctomycetales bacterium
CGGTGCGGATCCTGCGCAGTTGCCGCGAACTGGGGATCGAGGTGGTGGCGGTCCATTCCGAAGTGGACCGGGACGCCCTGCACGTGCGCTTCGCCGACGAGGCCTGGCCGCTGACCGGCAACAGCGCCACCGAGACCTACCTCGACGGTGAGCGCTTGATCGCGATCGCCCGGGAGAGCGGCGCCGAGGCGATCCATCCCGGTTTCGGTTTCCTGGCCGAGAACGCGGACTTCGCCCGGGCGGTCGCGGACGCGGGGCTGGTCTTCGTCGGTCCTCCCCCGGCCGCGATGGAGTTGATGGGGGACAAGATCCGTGCCCGGCAAGCGATGGTCGCGGCCGGGGTGCCCGTCATTCCGGGGATGACCGAACCCTGCGCCGACGCGGACCAGGCTCGGGCCTACGCCGAGGAGATCGGTTTCCCCGTGATGTTGAAGGCTTCGGCGGGTGGGGGCGGGAAGGGAATTCGCATCGTGCGCGAGGCCGAGGACCTGGTCGCCGCGTTCCAAACCGCGAGCGCCGAGGCCGAGGGCGCTTTCGGGGACGGTCGTATGTACGTGGAGCGCTATTTGGAACGCCCCCGGCACATCGAAGTGCAGGTGCTCGGCGATCTGCATGGGCGACTGGTTCACGTCGGGGAGCGGGAATGTTCCATTCAGAGACGCCACCAGAAGTTGATCGAGGAAGCTCCCGCCTCCTGCGTGGACGCCGCCACCCGTGCGCGCATGGGGGCGGCGGCGGTCGCCGCGGCCCGCGCCGCCGGGTACCACTCCGCGGGAACGGTGGAGTTCCTGTGGTCGGAGGGGGAGTTCTACTTCCTGGAGATGAACACTCGGATCCAGGTGGAACACGCCATCACCGAAGAGGTCTACGGCACCGATCTCGTCGCCTGGATGCTGCGGATCGCCGCGGGCGAGGCCCTGGATCTGCCGGCGGAGCCGTGCCCGCGCGGGCACGCCTTCGAAGTGAGGATCAACGCCGAGGATCCCGAGCGGGGTTTCCTCCCCGCGGTGGGCCGGATCTGCAACCTGCGCCTTCCTGGGGGGCCCGGGATTCGCGTGGACTCGGCGCTCTACCGGGGAATGGAAGTCAGCCCCTGGTACGACTCCATGCTCGCCAAGGTCATCAGCTACGGCGAGGACCGGGAGCGCGCCTTGCGCCGGATGCGCCGTGCTCTGGAGGAACTGAACATCGGCGGGGTGCCGACCACCGCGGGCATCGCCCTGGAAGTCCTCGGCCTGGAGAGTTTCCGTTCCGGGGACTACGACACCGGAACCCTGGAGGGCCTGATGGCCGCGGATCGGCAACCGGACCTGACCCACGAATGGGCGGCGGCGGCGGTGGCGGCGATGCATCGCCACGACCGGGCCCGCCAGGCGGCGACGCGCCCCGTGGCGGCGGGGAGTGGGCTCTCTCCGTGGACGCTGCTCGGGCGCCGCGCCGCGCGTGAGGGAGGTCTGCGATGAAATACTTCATCGAATCCGCCTCCGGCGCCTGCTACGAGATCGAACTCGAGGACTTGGGCCGGGGGCGCTTCCGGCTCCGTTCCGGGGATCGGGAATGGGAGGCCGATTACCACGACGTGGATCACCTCGGGCAGTGCGCGGTGATCCTCGACCATGCCTCCTACGGGGCCTCCGTGGAGGGGAACGGGGACGGTACCGAACTGCGGGTCCGGATCGCGGGCCGCAGCTACTCCCTGAAGGTCCTGGACGAACGGGAACGAGCCGCGGGGGCGCTCTCCCGTGTCGACCGGCCCCGCACCGAGACCATCCAGGCCGCGATGCCGGGTTTGTTGGTCTCCCTTCGGGTCCAGCTCGGCGACACGGTCCAGGCGGGTCAGGCGGTCGCGGTGCTGGAAGCGATGAAGATGCAGAACGAAGTGGTCAGCGAGAACGGCGGGGTGGTGGCCGAACTCGTGGTCGAGGAAGGCCAGAGCGTGAGCGGCGGCCAGCTCCTCATGCGCATCGAGCCGCCGCCGGAATAGGCCTTCCCGATCCTTGGATCCTCGGATCCTCCCGTTCACCTTTCCGGGGGTCGACCGGCACCCCGAAGGTCGGTCCACCCGGAAGGGTGCATTCGAGGCACGATGGGAGCCCAGAAGATGGGCGAGGAACTCGACTCGGGAGTTTCGGAATCCACGGAGCCCGACCGTGGAATCATCGCCGTGGGAAGGAGGATCCAGGGACCCATCCATTCCCCGGTTCCCGCGGCGCTGCGCCTCCGCGAGCGAGGGAAGTCCGGTCCCGCGCGACGAGGGAGTGGGGTATCCGAGCTACTCATCGGTGGGATCCACCGAATCCGCGGTCAGGAACGCGATCAAGTCCGCCATCTCGGCTTCGGAGAAGGTGGGCCAGGGAAGGATCTCCTTCTCGGAGATCTCGATCATCCGCGGCCCGTGGTTCCACAACGCGGAAGCGAGCCCGTCCTCGGCGATCACCTCGCGGAGCTTTTCGAGGCTCGGGGTGCCGGAGATCTCTTCGCGGCGTTCGACGTGACATTCGCCGCAACGGCCGACGAAGAGATCCCGACCAGCGGACGGATCCCCCGCTTCCTTGCGGTAGGAAATCGAGTACAAATAGGCCACCAGGTCGGAGATCTCCTCGGTGCTGAAGGGGGGGACCGCGAGTCCCTTGCGGGCCAACGCCTCCCAGACCATCGGGCCGTGGTTCCACAGGGTTCCCGCCAGTTCCCCGATGCTCTTGGAGAGGTCGGTCCTCTGGAGATCGGGAGCTTTGAACTCGCCGCCTCCCTGGCCGCCCACCGCGTGGCAGAGGGAACACCGTTTGGCCTGGAAGACGGCCCGGCCCCGTTCGGTATCGCCCGGGCGGAGGAAAACCGTCCGTCCTTGGACCAGGGTGGAGCCCTTCAGATAAGCCATGATGTCAGCGATCTCGGTTCCCTGGAACTTGGGGATCTCGATGTTCCGGCTGCGCTGGAGGCGGACCATGGCCGGACCGTGGCTCCACATACGAGCCACCATCTCCAGGGTGGAACCACGGGAGGCGAACTCGTCCAGG
>CAYVRL010000354.1:0-3016 GCA_964454065.1 uncultured Planctomycetales bacterium
GGGGTGTGTTTGCGCAGTCCGACGGGTGTCTGCCGGGAGCATGCCGACCTCGCCCGCGTGCATTTCCGCCCTCTGTCCGACACCGAGCTGGAACGCTATCTCGACGGGGGCGAATGGCGGGGCAAGGCGGGCGCCTACGCGATCCAGGGCCGGGCCGGGGCATGGGTTCGGACCTTGGTGGGGGATCGGGAGACCGTGATCGGACTTTCCGTCGCCACCGTCCGAGTCCTCTTGGCGGAAGCGGGCGCTTGCTCCGCGGGGGAAAAACAGTAGAATCGTCGCTTCCCGGCGCGCTTCCGGGGCCCAGAACGATGAAGGACGGCATCCACCCTGAATACTCCACGTGCCACGTCAAATGTGGTTGTGGGAACGAGTTCGACACCCGTGGAACGGTCAAGGAGATCCATGTCGAGATCTGCTCGGCTTGCCATCCCTTCTTCACCGGCAAGCAGAAGTTCGTGGACGCGGCGGGGCGCGTGGACCGCTTCAAGCGTCGTTACGCGAGGAAGGGCGCCAAGACCGAGAAGAACGCGGGCTGAGCGGCCGCGGCCCGTGCGCGGGAGCTGCTCATGACCCTCGTTCCCGCCCTCCGGGAGCGTCTCGAAGCCCTGGTGAAGCGCCAGGACGAGCTCCAGGAGCGCCTCGCCGATCCGGAAGTCGCCCGTTCTCCGGAGTTTCCCGCGTTGTTGCGCGAATCCGGCTCCCTGGAGAAGACCCTCGGTCCCTGGAGGCGTTATCTGATCCTGGAGGGAGAGCTGGCCGATGCCCGCGAACTGGCCCGTGACGAGGATCCCGAACTGCGTGCCCTCGCGGTCGAGGACCTTCCGGCCCTGGAGGCCGAACTCGCGGAACTCGAGACCCTGCTCCTGGATCGGGCCCTGGATGAGGACGACGACGGCGACCGCTCCGCGATTCTCGAGATCCGAAGTGGAGCCGGGGGAGAGGAAGCGGCCCTCTTCGCCCGGGATCTCTTCGAGATCTACCAGCGTTACGCGGAGCATCGGGGCTGGAAGATCGAGATCCTGGACAGCTCCCCCTCGGACCAGGGCGGATTCAAGGAGATCAGTTTCCGTGTGCGTGGCGCCGAGGTCTTCCGCGCCTTGCGCTTCGAGAGCGGTGGGCACCGGGTGCAGCGGGTCCCCAAGACCGAAGCCCAGGGTCGGATCCATACCTCCGCAGCCACCGTCGCCGTCCTGCCCGAGGTCGAAGCGGTGGACTTCGAGCTGCGCCCCGAAGACCTGGAGATCTCGGCGATGCGTTCCTCCGGGCCCGGTGGGCAGCACGTCAACAAGACCTCCTCGGCAATTCGGGTGGTCCATATTCCGACCGGCGAAGCGGTTCGTTGCCAGGAAGGGAAATCCCAGCTCCAGAACAAGGAGAGGGCCATCGAACTCCTGCGGTCGCGGCTCTACGAGCGGGCCCGCGCCGAGAGGGATGCCGCTCGAGCCGACCTGCGTCGCAATCAGGTGGGGAGTGGGGATCGCAGTGAGCGGGTCCGGACCTACAACTGGCCCCAGAACCGCGTGACCGACCACCGCGTGGGGCGTAACTTCAGTTTGGAACAGATTCTGGATGGGCGCCTCGACGAATTGATCGAGGCCCTGCTGGCCGCCGAGCGAGAGCGAAAGCTGGCCGCGCTCTAGAATCCCCTTTCCCCGTACCCCCTACGCCCCCCCCAGGATCGAAAGCATGAGCGACCCCAAGCCGCCTCTCGAGGATCTCGGCTCCGATTTCGAGATCATCCCCGACCACCCCGAGGATTCGGCCCCGAAGGAGGCCCTCCCCGAAGCCCCCGCTCCGTCCCGGGCCACGCCGGAAGGAGCACGCGGCCCCTCTCCCCGCGTTGGCAGCGTGGATTCCTGGGCCAGTTTCGGTCTGGTGATCGCGCTAGCGGGTCTCCTGAGCAGTTGGGGTGAGGCGGAAGCCAAACTGGCTTTGCTGCGTGGTTTGCTCGCCGCCGGTTGCCTCCATCACCTCCTGGCCGCTGGGCTCGGTGCGGTGCAGCCCACCGGCCGGAGCTTGAAACCCATTCTGCCCGGCCTCCTGGTTCTGGGCGGCATCGCGGCTCTGGTCGTCGGCGGAGGTTTTGCCGCGGGACCCGCCTTCGCGCTCTTGGGAGGGCTTCTTGCCCTTGCCGCGACCTCCCTGGGCGGCAAGAAGGACGCCGCCGCCGGTCCGCCCCCTCAAGCCCGGCCTTTGGATGCCCAGTTCTCCGCATCCTTCGGTGCTTATCTGATGGCGGTGGTCGGCATCCTGATGCCCTGGTGCGGAAGCGGGCAGACCGGGGTGGACGCACTCTTCGGCGTGGTGACCCTGGTCTTCCTGCTGATCACGATGTGGGCCTCCTGGGTGGGGAGTTTCCGTCTCTGGACCATGCCGGTCGTGACCGGCAAGCTGGGGACCTTGCTTTTCGTCGCCCCGATGGAGGTCTCTCTCCTCGGTGCGATCGGGGTGATGCGCCACCTGCTCGCCGAGGATTCCCTTCATTTCGCCTACGACGCCTGGCCTGCCGCGGCGGACGGGGCGGAAGAGAGTTTCCTCCAGTTCGGTGCCGGACCGCTCCTGACCCTGGTCGGCGGGATGCTCGCGCTGGTCATCCTGGTGCGGGGCGCCACCGCTGCCTCCGCGATGGCCAAGGAGCGGAAGGCCGCCGAGATCGAGGCGCGCAAGGCCGCCCGCGCCGCCCGCAAGGGCAAGTGAGCCTCCGCTTCGGGGAAGCGCGCGATACGGCCCGCCGTCGGTTGCGGGGCGCAGGCTTCCCCGAGGAAGACGTCCGCTACCTGATCGGCGAACTCTGGCGCCTCGCGGGAGGGTCGGGCGCGGCCTTGGTGGGGGTGGGGGAAGCGCTCTCTCCCTCCGCTCTTCTACTTCACGCTGATCGTCGTTGGGGTGCACGGTCTGTTACTTTTCGGGGCCGGTCGCCTGCTGCGGCTCGACCTTGCGACATTGCTCATCGCATCACAGGCAAACGTGGGTGGGCCGGCATCCGCGATGGCGCTGGCGACCTCCCGAGGGT